>DUPB01000151.1 GCA_012838585.1 Bacteroidales bacterium | reverse complement strand
TACTCCGGAAAAGGAGGCTTGCACTCGTTGGAGTTATCGGGCGTGGGTGGCGGCACGAAGGTTGAATATTACCAATCGTTTGAATCGTACAACAACGCCGTTCGCGTACGCGGCGGACGTGTTTCCCTGAAGTATATAGCCGGTATCCAGCACGGGGGATACGGCATTTGGGCAGATGAGGGCTGGCAAGGCAACGGGCAGTTCTGGCTGTTCCATACCGGGATCAAAGCTACCCTGTTACCCCTTAACTACTGGAACCAAGCACGTTCTATAGAGTTTAGGAATGACCCCAATTTTTTCGAGAAACAACCACAAACCACTTTCAAGGTAAGCAATGTAACGCTCATCGGGAACGGGTATGCCGAAGGATCCGACTTTGGCACCCGACGCGGTATCCGCGTACGAAGAGGGGCAAAGGGCTTTATGTACAATGCCATTATCACGGAGTTCCCGAGTGATGCCGTGCGTGTTGAAGACCTCCCGATAGAATCGCTCGGTCAAACAACCATTATCAATCATATGCACTCCTACCATAACTTTGCTAACTGGGAGCAGGAAGCAAAGGATGTTTTCTTTGAAAGTGGAAATTACAACTTGAAAGAGACCGCGGTATCGGGTGTGAACAGGGAAAATTTCGTCGGCACTACAGCCAGTCCATACAATCCCACCGCGATGGGTAGCTGGTTTAGCAACGCACCGTTTATCGGGGCGGTTCCCGCGGACAACGACTGGACATCCGGTGGTAGTTGGTTTAGAAACAAGGACGGTACATTGAGGAAATAACATCACATTTAAAACAATTTCATTATGCAACGAATCAGCTTTTTTCTAGGAGTTTTGCTCACGATAGCCTTTATTGGCGTATCCTGTGACAAAGAAGAGCCTCAGTATGACACACCCCAAATATCGGTCGTGGGGGAAAGCCTCATCGACTTGAAACCGGGTAGCACGGTAAATGTAAAACTTCAACTGAATGGCGACGGAGGTGCCAAATCGGTTGTGGTCACGAAGAATGGCGGTTTCCTTAAAGAATTTACCGTACCGCCAACTTCCACCGAGTTTATCTACACCACGGAGCCTTTAGAGAAAGGATTGGCGGAAGGTGATGAGGTAACTTACGGTTTTGTTCTCTCCAACCTGAACAATGTGGATAGCCAGGAGGCACCTTTTACCATTAAAGTGGCCCTGTACGACAAAGTTACCATCGGCACTACCGAATTGTACAGCCTTGCCATCGGGGTTGACGGTATCGTGGCCTCGGGAACGGAAACCAAACTGATCACCGGCAGGGATTACTATCTACCTCACTACCTCACGTTTGAACCCGGCTCCAAGCTTACCATCGAGGAGGGTGTTCACCTCTACATGAACGCCGATGCTGACCCCGCGGCGCTGGCGGGTATCGATATACAGGGTGAAGCCGCTGTCATGGGAACCGCCACGGCTCCCATCGTGCTAACAAGTTCCAACGTGTTGAAAGCCGACAAAACGCCCGCCCCTGGTGATTGGGCAGAATTTAAGATATCGGGTGACGGGGCTAGCTCCAATAACGGTACGGTAAACTACCTGCGCTTGGAATATGGCGGCAACAGGATGTTCCGTCTTTCCAATGTGGGTAGCGCGACAAGCATCTCCCACGTTCAAGCGTTTAAATCGGCTGGCGAAGGCGTGATGGTTACCGACGGCAATGTCAACTTGAAATACATCGTGGCAACCGACTGCGAGGGAGGCTCTTACCGACTTGGCGATAAATACCAGGGAAAGATGCAGTTCCTTATCTCCGTCAATTCCATCTACTTTAAGGACAATGATGATTTCACCATTCGGGAAGACGCGGCACCTGTCATTGCAAACGCTACCGTGTTGGGCGCAGGTGCTGATCTTACAAGCAACACGCACGGGATGCGGTTCCGTGCCAACGCGGCTCCGAAAGTGTACAACACCATTATAGCCGGATTTCCGCGTCGCGGCTTACGCGCGGGTGACAATGTAACCATTACCGACATGAACGGTGCGGCCGTATTTGCCTATTCACACGTGTTTAACGTTCCGCGCGACCCGTATCGTGAGAAGGCTACCGCCTTTGCCAGTGGCTTTCATAACTCAGAGGC
The DNA here is from genome assembly GCA_012838585.1 of Bacteroidales bacterium. Lineage (GTDB taxonomy): Bacteria > Bacteroidota > Bacteroidia > Bacteroidales > Dysgonomonadaceae > Proteiniphilum. The sequence continues at coordinate 2,828 of DUPB01000151.1, read as the reverse complement.
AGAGATCCCTGGGATCGGTGTGGCCGCTTTCGTGCCAAGCGCGGTACAAGCAAGCGCGTTTAATCCCAGCTCGTTGGGCAGCTTCTTTGAAAGCGCACCTTTCGTGGGAGCGGTAAAGGATGCCGCGGGCGACTGGACAAAAGGTTGGGTGAAAAACCCCGATGGAAAAGTACGATAAATCGCGTAGGCTACCTGCTGGCTGGTAGCAGGTAGCCTATTTTAATCGCTCCAACGATGAAAGTTAAGAGAATAGCCGCTTTCGTTGTCTTTATTTTTTCTGTTCAGCTCTCTTTTTCACAGGTTTCACCGGAATTACAGGAGAAATGGAACAAAGAGAGTTCTGAACCCGAAAACCCGCTACTGCGCTATCAACCTTCGCGTTTGCCCGACAGGGTAATCATCACACCGCTCGAATCGGATAACCATTCGCTGGCCATTACCTGGCGTAGCGACACGACCGTGAGGGAAGGGAGCGTGGAAATTATCGAGGGCGATGCTTACCGGTTCCCGAAAGATAACCGAGAGCGGGTAAAATCTACCCACCAGGTGGTGACATATAAAGACTACCCGATGCATTATCATACCGCGACCATCAAGGATTTAAAGCCGAACAAAACCTACAAGTACAGGGTTGGGAAATCTCCTTTCTGGAGCCCGTGGTACACGTACACGCACCAAACGGTTAGCGACACGCTAAGCATACTATACTTTGGTGATGTGCAAAACGGTATCTTTGGCCACTCGAGCCGGATTTTTTCCGACGCAGTGAAAAAGTTCCATGCTGCTCACCTTGCCCTGTACGTGGGGGACCTGATCAACCACGCCGATAACGACTACGAGTGGTCGGAGTGGCACACGGCTACGCAGGCTATCAACTCGTCCATACCGGTTATCGCCACGCCGGGTAACCACGAGTATATGAAGAACCTGAAGGGGAGTAAAGTGCAACTATCTGCTTATTGGATGTCCACCTTTCCATATCCCTATACATGGGACGCGGGGCAGTTTTACCTGGACTACGGGTTTGTACGATTGATCGTGATGAACTCCAACGACAAGATTTATGAGCAGGGAAAATGGTTGGAGCAGGTTTTATCCGAAACAGAGAAGGAGTGGGTCATTATCCTATCGCACCACCCTGTTTTCTCAGGAGCTAAGGACCGCGTAAACAAAGGGTTACAAGAGAACTGGCTGCCGGTTATCAAGCAACACCAAAACAAGATAGGACTGGTGTTGCAGGGACATGATCATACCTATGCACGCGGGGGATTGGATGATAGGGGTGGGACCAAAGAAAACCCCACTCATCCGGTTTTCACGGTAGCGGTTGTCGGCGATAAATATTACGAGTTGGAGGAACAAGAATGGATGGATGCAAGCTTCAACCAGGTAAGTAGCTATCAGCATATCCAGGTAACCAAAGACAGGATTTCCTACCAAGCTTTCAGTGAGACCAACACGCTGATAGACGAATTCGTAATCACTAAATAACATGAGACATAGCAGAAGAAGTTTACTGTTCCTTTGTTGTTTCATTTTTTCGAATGGGCTGTTTTCTCAGAAAAGTCCTTTTCAATGGATTGAAGAGAATAAGCTGGTTATTCATGACGGGATAAGTGAACAAACCTATTCGGTAGAGAACAGCCAATACAGTTCCAGGAATCTTATTCGGGTAGAAGCGTCAGAGCGGGTTTCAGCCTACACGCAGCTCGACTTAACGCTACAAACCGATAGCTTCGAACTGGTTCGGAGCATTCGCGTGTATGATGACTGCCCCGGTATCGAATGGCGACTGAAAATGCGTGGGAAGAACACCCTTTTCCCTACTCCATCGGAGCCTACGGCTGACCTGATCGAAGACCCTGAGATGCTGAGCGGCAATGCACCGCACTATTTTACCATGCCGTTGTCGTCACCCCATTTCACCACCAAAATCATCTCGTTCAAAGAGGCAACCGACCATCATAGCAACATCGCCCATGAACAAACGGAACTCCCGTATAAAAAGCCGCAATATTACAGGGGAAACATGCTTATCGCGAACGATAACGGCGAAGAGATCACTCACCTTATCGTGAAGCTATCGCCTTTGGGTTTCGCGCAATCGGCCTACGCGGGGTTCGATTTCAGCACCGATTTTGGAGGGATAAAAGTGCACTCTCCCGGATTTGAGTTTGACGGTGATGATACCGAATGGCAAGAAGCCTACCCGGTTTATTCGCTGATGTACGCTCCCGACGAAGTGACCGCGTTAAATTTTTATAAAAAATATGAGTTAAGCAAGCACAAGTACCTCCCAGAAAAAGACAACACCTTCACCATGAACACCTGGGGAGACAGGAACCGCGACAGCCGTGTGAACGAGGAGTTTATCTTGAACGAACTGGATGCCGCTTCGCGGTTGGGTGTTACACACTACCAGATTGACGATGGCTGGCAACAGGGATTGTCGCAAAACTCTTCCTCCAGGGCTGGAATTTTATGGGACGACTGGTCGTCAGACGACTGGAAAGTGAACAGGAATCGCTTCCCTAACGGGATGGAACCGATTGCAGAAAAGGCACAATCACTCGGCATACAACTTGGCTTGTGGTTTAACCCTTCAAAAAAAGATGATTATGCCGCCTGGGAAAGAGATAAGTCCATTTTGTTGGAACTACATAAGAAGCATGGCGTTTCGTGGATAAAAATCGATGGGCTGGACATTGGAAACAAGCGGTCGGAGAGTAACGTCCGCCAACTGTTGCTGGGTGCCATTGACGAGAGCGGGCAAAAACTTCAGTTTAATATGGACGTTACCGCCGGTAAACGGGGCGGGTATTTCTTTT
>DUPB01000150.1 GCA_012838585.1 Bacteroidales bacterium | reverse complement strand
GACAATGAATGCCTGTACGGAGTACGTGGAGACGGAAAATAACCTCGTGGAGTGGGTGAACCCCTTGATGGGTACGCAATCCAAGCACTCCTTTTCGAACGGCAATGTCTACCCGGCCATCGCCGTACCCTGGGGCATGAATTTCTGGACCCCGCAGACCGGGAGGATGGGAAATGGGTGGATCTATTCCTACGAGGCCGATAAGATAAATGGGTTTAAGCAGACTCACCAACCCAGCCCATGGATAGGTGATTACGGTCAATTCGCGATTATGCCGGTTACCGGAGAACCAACCTACAATGAGAGGGAGCGGGCCAGCTGGTTTTCGCACAAGTCCGAAGTGTCAAAACCTCACTACTATAGCGTCTACCTGGCGGATCATGACGTGGTGACCGAGATAACGCCGACCGAACGGGCGGCCATGTTTCGTTTCACGTTCCCGGAAAATGACAGCTCTTTCGTCGTCATTGACGCGCTGAACGACAGCTCGTACGTGAAGGTAATCCCCGAGGAGAAGAAGGTAATAGGTTACTCTACCAAGAATAGAGGGGGTGTGCCCGAAAACTTTAAAAATTACTTCGTTGTGATTTTCGATAAGCCATTCACCTACAGTGCCGTTTTTAACGAGCAAGGGCTGGATGCGACTCAATCGGAGGTCAATAGCGAGCATACGGGTGCGGTGATCGGGTTTAAAACCAAGAGAGGTGACAAGATACACGCGTCCGTTGCCTCTTCATTCATAAGCCATGAACAAGCCGAGATCAACTTGAGGGAGTTGAATGGCGATGGTTTCGATGAGGTGAAAGAGAAGGCAAAGGCCGCTTGGAATGAAGTGCTGAGTGCCATTACCGTGGAGGGAGGTACCGACGATCAGATGAGAACCTTCTACTCGTGCCTTTACCGGTCGCTGCTCTTCCCACGGAGACTACACGAGATAGATGCGCAAGGCAACGTGATACATTACAGTCCCTATAACGGGCAAGTGCTCCCGGGATACATGTTCACCGATACCGGCTTCTGGGATACTTTCCGAAGCCTGTTCCCGCTTTTAAACCTGGTCTATCCATCTATGAACGCGCAAATGCAGGAGGGACTGGTGAACACCTACCTGGAAAGCGGCTTCCTGCCGGAGTGGGCAAGCCCCGGGCATAGAGACTGCATGGTCGGTAATAACTCGGCATCGGTGGTCGCGGACGCGTACCTGAAAGGTGTGGACCAGCACGATATTGAAACGATATGGGAGGCCGTGGTTCATGGTACACAGAATGTGCACCCCCAAAGTAGGTCTACCGGGCGGCTGGGTCACGAGTACTACAACAGCATGGGCTATATTCCCTACAACGTGGGGATCAATGAAAACGCGGCCAGAACGTTGGAGTACGCGTATAACGACTGGTGTATTTACCGGTTGGCGAAAAAGTTAAACCGACCCGATTCGGAGGTGGATCTGTACGCGCAGCGGAGCCAGAATTATCGCAACCTCTTCGATAAAGAGACGGGATTGATGCGTGGACGTAACGAGGATGGAACCTTCCAGACCCCCTTTAACCCGTTCAAATGGGGAGACGCGTTCACCGAGGGGAACAGCTGGCATTATACCTGGTCTGTCTTCCATGACGTGCAGGGACTGATCGACCTGATGGGCGGGCAAGAAACGTTCAACAGTATGCTCGACTCGGTCTTTATCCTCCCGCCCATCTTCGATGAGAGCTATTACGGTGGCGTTATACACGAGATCCGCGAGATGCAGGTGATGAACATGGGGAATTACG
>DUPB01000149.1 GCA_012838585.1 Bacteroidales bacterium | reverse complement strand
GAACTGGCGCGGGTGGTGGGACTTCGGTACCGGAGCGCTGGGCGATATGGCATGCCATATCCTTCATCCCGTGTTTAAAGGGTTGAACCTCAAGTATCCCACCAAGGTGCAGGGTTCTTCGACGATGTTGCTGACCGATTGCGCGCCGAACGCGCAGATGGTAAAATACGTCTTCCCGAAACGGGATAACCTTCCCAAGGTGGGCATGCCCGAGGTGGAGGTGTACTGGTATGACGGCGGCTTGACACCCATCCGTCCCGAAGGCATCCCGGCAGGAAAGAACCTGAACGATGCCGGTGGCGGCGTTATCTTCTACGGAACGGAAGACACGCTGATCTGCGGTTGCTACGGCGTGAGGCCCTGGCTGCTCTCCGGTCGCAAACCCAGTTCGCCAAAGACGCAGCGTGAGGTTACCCTTTCACACGAGATGGACTGGGTACGCGCTTGTAAGGAGTCTCCCGAGAACCGCGTAGAGACGGCATCTCCCTTCTCCGAAGCGGGTCCCTTCAACGAGATGGTGGTGATGGGCGTGCTGGCTGTAAGGCTGCAAGCGTTGAACCAAGAACTGGAATGGGATGGCGAAAACATGCGCTTCACCAATATTCCCGCCGACGCGACCATAAAAACCATTATCGAGGACGGCTTCACCATTAAAGATGGTCACCCCACGTTCGATAAGACCTGGACCGAGCCGGTGAACGCTGTCGAGTACGCGAACGAGATGATCAAGCACACCTATCAAAACGGCTGGAAGTTACCGGACATGCCGTAATAGATAAGCAGTAAGGGAACGACGATTTGCACCGGTTGCAAGTCGTTGTTCCTTATTACTATATTGTAGAACTAAATGAAAAACAAAAAAATCAAATTATCGTATGAAAGTAAGAAGAATAATTAACGGATTAAGTTGTTTTATGCTTGTGACATTACTTATGGCTTGCGCCGGTGGGAAGAAGAAAGCCGCGGGCGAAGGAGATGCCACGGAAAGTGCCGTACCCGAGTACGTGGTCGTGAATAACCCCCAGGTCGATTTGGCCGACTTTGAAGTGGATGCTGATGGCTTTATCTCTATTTTCAACGGGAAGGATTTCACCGGTTGGAGAGGGTATGGTAAAGAGCATGTGCCCAGCAAATGGACGATTGACGATGGAGCCATCAAGTTTAACGGCTCTGGTGGTGGCGAAGCTCAGGATGGTGATGGTGGGGATATCATCTTCACGCACAAGTTTAAAAACTTTGAACTTCAATTTGAATGGAAGGTCGACAAGGGAAGCAACTCGGGCGTCTTCTACCTCGCGCAAGAGATCCAGACCAAGGATCCCAACAGCGGTGAGATGAGGATGGAACCGATCTACATCTCGGCACCCGAGGCGCAGATCTTAGACAACGAGAACCACCCCGACGCGCAGATGGGCGTGAACAACAACCGGCAGTCGATGTCGCTGTATGACATGATCCCCGCCGAACCTCAGAACGCGAAGCCTTTTGGCGAGTGGAACAGCAGTGCTATCATGGTGTACAAGGGGACCGTGGTACACAGGCAAAACGGCGAGAACGTGGTTGAGTATCACCTCTGGACGCAACAGTGGACCGATATGCTGCAGGCCAGCAAGTTCAGCCAAGAGAAATGGCCGTTGGCGTTTGAACTGTTGAACAACGCGGGCGGACCCGATCGTGAAGGCTACATCGGCCTGCAGGATCATGGCGACAACGTCTGGTACCGGAATATCAAGGTAAAAATAATGGAGTAACTGAAGTCAAACAAGAATAAAAAGGAGAAATAGAATGAGAAAAATAACATTATCAATGGTAACCCTTTTATGCGGGTTGTTGCTTTTCACCGCGTGCAACCCAAAAGAGGATGCCAAGCCGAAAGGGAAAGACATCTACGTGCAGCTCTACTCGGTCCGCGATGACATTAAGGCCGACTACACGGCTACCATCGCTCAGGTAGCCGAGATGGGCTACACGGGAGTAGAAGCCGCCGGTTACAACGACGGGCAGTTCTACGGCTTGTCGCCGGCCGACTTTAAGCAGTCGATCGAGAGCGTGGGGATGGAAGTACTCTCCTCGCACACCTCAAGGCCTCTGGCCGAGAAGCCGGCAGAAACCAACTGGGACGAGACCTGGGCATGGTGGGATGCCGCCATCCAAGCCCATAAGGACGCGGGCATGAAGTACATCGTGGTACCCTGGATGCCCACGCCCACCACGTTGGCCGACCTGCAGGTCTATTGCGACTACTACAACCAGCTGGGTGAACGTTGCAACGCCGCGGGCATGCGCTTCGGCTACCACAACCACAGCTTCGAGTTCAACGAGATTGAAGGCACGTTGATGTACGACTACCTGATTGAGAACACCGATCCCGCCAAGGTATTCTTCCAGATGGACGTTTACTGGGTCATCGAAGGTGGGCAAGATCCCGTGGCCTACTTCAACAAGTACCCCGGTCGCTTTGAGCTGCTCCATATCAAGGATGAGACCGAGATTGGACGTAGTGGAAAAGTGGATTTCGAGAACATCTTCAACAACGTGGACGCTTCGGGTGCCAAGTACATGATCGTGGAGGTAGAGCGCTACACCGGAACACCCCTCGAAGGTGTGAAGGAGAGCTACGACTTCCTGAACAACGCTCCCTACTACAAAGAGACCTACGTTGAAGCACCCCCTGAAAGGTAGCACTTCTGCAAGTGTGGCTTACGCTGAGCGACAGCTTATGTAAAGCATTTGGTAAAGCACCCCCGCGAAATCAGTTTCGCGGGGGTGCTTTCTATTACGGGGAGATCAATGTTTATGATGGTTGCCCGGGGGGAATTAGGTGGAAACCTACCTAAAAACCGTTTTGTTTTCATGGAATGGGTTTTTTTTCATGAAATAAAAAAATTATCATGAAATCAGAAAAGTTGGAATTTATTTTATACATTTGTCGGGTTATTTTACTAAACTCCCTGTAAAATGTGGTATTGTTTTTTGTTATCTTTAGAATCGACAAAAGTAGGTTCGTTGAAAAAGTATTAAAATGAATAAGAGTCATAAACTCAACTTTAAACAAAATGACAACAAAAGGAAATAAGTCAAACAAAATGCGCTTAGAGCAAGTAGCAAGAGGTAATTCTGCTGAACTTTACGCAGCGCCTCACGTGGAGGTTATTGACATTGAACTGACCCAAAATATCCTCCAGAACAGTCCTGCTCCTGCTCAACAGGACTTTGGTTTACCCGACTATACAGATGGAGGATCCGCGTGGTAGTAAGGAAAGGGTTAAGCTCTTTAAGGATCTTGATTTTTT
>DUPB01000148.1 GCA_012838585.1 Bacteroidales bacterium | reverse complement strand
TAGATGGAGAGTGGGACGTGATGTACGCTCCCGACCTCGTGGAGGTGATTCGAAAAGATGGCACCAAAGAGTACTACCTCTACCCCCACAGCCGCGGACCCAACCGGGAAGCGATGGTCGCGAAAGGGAGCCGCCCGGATGGCCCCTTCACCCCGATCAACCTCACGGAAGACCGCCGGCGAACCGTTGAGGGGAGCATCCTGGGATTCGATCCCGCCGTCTACATCGACTACATTACCGACCCGAATGACCCGGATTACGACATTGGCTTCCGCGCTTACGCCTACTGGGGATTCCAACGCTCGATGGCCGCGGAGCTTGATCAAAACACCATGTACTCGCTGAGACCGGGAACCAAGGTGATTAGCTACTTCATCCCCGCGAGCGAAAGGTACGGCGTGATACGCGATCCCGAGGGAACCAAGTACCCACACATTTATCCCGACGAAGACCTGAAAGCCTTCAACTTCTTTGAAGCCTCCTCCATCCGCAAGGTAGGGAACAAGTACGTCACGGTTTTCAGTGGCTACTCGGGACCCGAGTATGGCGTCTGGAGCTCCAACTCCACCCTCAGGTACGCGGTGGGCGACACGCCTCTCGGTCCCTGGAAAAGCGGTGGGGTGCTGGTCGATTCACGCGCTCCCGTCGTGAACAGAGAGGGAACAGCGATGGTAACCAGCTACGCGGGTCACAACACACACGGCAGCATCGAGAAGATCAACGACCAGTGGTACGTCTTCTACCACCGCCCCCCAAGGGGCTTTGGCTTTGCACGCCAGCCCATGGTGGCACCCATCGCTGTCGATTGGGATGAAAAACCGGTAGCGGAAGGAGGAACCGTGCGGATTAGGGCGTACGACCCCTACGCACCGGATGGCACCTGGAGCGCGAAAAGCAGTAACGGGCACGAGTATACCGGTGCCGAAGTCACTTCGGAAGGGTTCCACATCTATGGCCTCGATCCTTACCAATACTACTCGGCCGGATACGCCTGCTACCTCTCCGATATCAGCACGCAGCAGGACTCCTGGGATATATGGGACAACCATATGCCCATCGAGAAGGTGAGAAACGGGCATATCATCGGCTACAAGTACTTCGGGTTTGGTGGCCTCAAAAAAGAGACAAAAGGACTAAAGGCATTCAAGGGAACCCAGCGAAGAAACAAGACCGCGTTTAACCTTTTCCTAACCCCTAAAACGTCCGACAGCTTTACCGTCAACGTGTGGCTCGATGGCCCCTGGGAAGGCGAGCCGTGGGGCGGTACCAAAATCGGTGCAATCGTGGTTCCGGCCAATACCAAACAGGAGGTTACCCGGTTCACCATTGACGTGGCAAAGCACGTAGATCACCTGAAAAAGAAGCACGCCCTCTTCCTGGTGGCGGAGGGGAGCGAGTCGACCGACCTCTTCGACCTAATCGGCCTTGGCTTCAGCTCGAAAAAGAAACCGATCGCACCTCCCGTCGTTCCAAAAGTCTTCATCCGGGTCAACGGGAAGAGGGTGGAGCTGCCTGAAACACCGGTCAGGTCGACCAACAGGAACGGGCTCACCGGGTACAATCTCTACGAGACCACCTGTTCGCTTCCCAGCGGCACCACCGGGGCTCCGGTCGTTACCGCTTCTTCAGACGACGAGCGCGTGAAGGTCACCGTTACCCAAGCCAGTTCCGTGACGGGTACCGCACAGGTCACGTTCGACTATAACGGGGTGGTAAAAACCTACCTGGTACACTTTCAGGTAGAGCCGGAGGAAATAAATCAGCGAGCGATACGCCGAACAGATGTTGTTGCTCATGAACAGATAAAAACCGACACAACACCGTAAAACTGAAAAGACTCAATTTTCATCCCTTTTTTTAAAGCAGATGACACTGCTTACAAAGCGTATAGAGTGCTCAAACCACTCTTTTGAAAACTGTGTTTGCGGATTACCGGAGTAGTCTCTCACCTTGAGGTAGTTAAAGAAGCCCGTGTCTAAAAGTACCATGCTATGTACAAAGTATCCGCTATGCTGCAGCAATGTAAAAAGAGAGTAGGACACATTGGGAAGGAAGTCCGGAACCCTGCAGTCGGCTACCGCCCAAAACCCTTGACCTTGATCGTTGGACAGCTCAAGTAAAAAACGGGTCTCCCTAAGTTGATAGGCGGCTCCGGATATATCCACCAGGTAGCTATTATTCCAAGCCATAAGCGGTAGCTGAATCGCCTGACAGTTTTCGCGGTCAGCCAGTTTCATCAGCTGAAGGTACTCGGGAAAACTCCTTGGAGTGGTTCCGTTCAGACTGTTGGAAATGGAGAGGTTAACAACCTGAAACAGGCTGTCAGTTGAAATCAGCAGGGCATCGAATAGAGAAAAATTGGAATTGATAACCTTTCCATCCATGATACTATATCCTATGGGGATTTTCTGTAGGTCGAGATAAGCCCCGGTGGCTACAAGCACGGTGGAAGGAGCATGATCGACTTCCATGATCTTCCGACCGGAGCTTACCGTGTCGGTGCATATCGACACCGAAATATCTTCCTTGGGAAAAAGAGCCATGTCACCAACCTTGGTGCTTTTCTCACCAGGGTAAATGGGAAGGAAAAAACGGTGCGGGGATCGCGATATTTTATCCGAGGGGGTTAACGGAAGCAGCTCACTGCTATTATCCTCAAAAAACCGATACTCCCTGTCTCTAAAATACTTTTCGGCCACCCTCTCGTTGTACGCCGATCGGGAGGTCTCGGGGATAAAGAGTATCGTAAGCAATAACAAAAGTGATAACCATCCTCCCCGTTTCTTTTTAAAAAAGAGAAACAGGCTGCATGCAAAAAGGAGAAGGAGGATAATGAGTTTGAGCGGGTCTTTCTTGAGTGTATTTAGCGAGAACTCCACGTGATCTTTGAGTCGGGTCCAAATATACTCACCCGAATTGTCACTCCGCAATCGCTGAACGACCTTGGTTACAAGACTTGGTTTTTTAGGATTGCGGTAACCATGCTGATGCAAGAACTCATCTACTTTTCGCCGGGTATGCCTATGCTTAATCTCTCCCCCTTGAAGCTTAAAGGAGAGTTGTTGCATCAAAAACGAAGAGAGCCACTTGGAACTCTCTTCTCCATACGGCATCTCTTCGTTTAAGCTTGTAACTTTTGTCATTAAAAACTTCTCCGGGCTGCTGGATCTGTCTGCCTCTTGCAATACCTCTACAGCTACGCTGTTAACACGAAAAGGAGTCCCTTCAGAAGGATAAAGTAGAAGCGTGTCTGCTCGCGTTATCGTAGCAACCGGTGTAACGTTACTTATGGCATTGGCACGGCATGGCAACATCCCTACCAACAAAAAACAGTTCACGTGACACCCCAGAAGAAGGATTAAAAGAATGTGTCGATTCAATGTAAATGGATATGATGAAAGCGCCGCTAATGCCTTAACTCATTCGAAGTATATAACTTTACGCGAAGCTTACTGACTTTTGAAAGGAGCTCATAATCTGTTATATAAGTCTCACCATACTCCCATCCCTTCTCTATATAGCTTGCCCTAACGTCAGCTATACTGCCTTGCGGAATTTCAGCATCGTCTGAAAAAGCGATTTCATATACCTGTCCCCGCTTAGTCTTTTTTATGGTTATAGGAAGATTAACGACTTTAAAAGAGCATTTCTTTTCACCCTTAAAGTTGTAGGGACCATCCACGTAACTTTCGGTTACCTCAAAACTAAATTTACCGTTGGTAATCTCTTTTTCTTCCAAGTTAATATAAAAATCAGCACTACTTTCATACAACTTGTTCCCTTTTTTAACCTTGGAACTGTAAGTACAGACATTATCCTTAATGTTAAAATTGGCTCCCTCATTCTCGTTTTTTGAATAAAAAGCGAAGCTAAAGTCCGTGGTGCTATTATTTTTCCTAGGAATGGTTACCCTAAACTCTATATTGTCAGGATAGATTACGGTGGTTACACCTATGCTTATCGTCATATCGTTATCATAGTAAGCAATACCAACGACCAGCTTCTCCCCCTTGTTGGGCCTGTCTTTTTTAACGCAGTAATAGAGGGATTCATCTTGTTCCATCGGGAACCCCGAACTTTTAAGCCTTTTCAAATAGTTATCCCTCTCCTGGGGTGTGATATGC
>DUPB01000147.1 GCA_012838585.1 Bacteroidales bacterium | reverse complement strand
GGGTAATCCCTTTTTCTTTTAGCACCTCTTTAATGAGGTTTTGATGTCCTGTTTCCTGTTTCATACAAGTGTCACTATCAACTGTAATACTACAAAGATATGAACTTATATTGAACAAGGAAAAAAACAATGGATTAGACTATCGCCTAAGGTTCTTTTCAACCGCCGGTCGTTTCGAAACCATCCAAAGCCCCAAGCCGGTGAACAGCCCGTTCATCAGCAGCAGCTCGTACCCCACCCGGTAGCCAAAGAGCTGCATCATAGAGATCTCTATCGCGAAGCAGAGCACCGGGGAAGCTATGGCCACGTACGGCACGTACTTGTCAACCGGCTTCACCTTCGAATAAAGTCCAAAGAGGTAGAGACCCAACAGGGGACCGTAGGTATAGGAGGCCAATTTATAGATGGCAGTGATGATGCTATCCGAGCCAATCGCCTCGATGAGCAGGATAATAAGCACGAACAGGGTACTGATGCCCACGTGTACCCAACGGCGCGTTGCCACGTCCCGCTTCTCCTGCTCCTTATCCTGGTAGACTGCTTTCATGTTGAGGATATCCACGCAAAAGGAGGTCGTCAAGGCGGTCAACGCCGAGTCGGCGCTCGAGAACGCGGCCGCAACGATCCCGATGCTGAATACCCCCAACACGATCGGTCCCAGGTACTCGCTCGCCAAGAAAGGGAGGATGTTGTCCGACACCTCGGGCAACACGATATTGTTCTTCGACGCGAAGACAAGCAACAGCACCCCAAGCGAGAGGAAGAGCAGGTTGACCGGCACGAACGCGAAGCCGTAGGAGAGCACGTTCTTCTGCGCATCCTTTAGCGAGCGGATGGTCAGGTTCTTCTGCATCATATCCTGGTCAAGCCCCGTCATCACGATGGTGATAAACATCCCGCTGAAAAACTGCTTAAAGAAGTTCTGGGTGCTTGCCCAATCGTCGAACAGGAAAATGCGGGAATGCGGGCTTTGGGCGACGGCCGTCACCATCTCGCCGAAACTGAAGTCGAGTTGCCTGGCGAGCTGCCAGATAATCAGCACCAGCGCCGTGAGGAACAGGATAGATTGAAGCAGGTCGGTCCATATGATGGTCTTGATACCGCTCTTATGGCTGTAGAGCCAGATAACGAGGATAATCCCGATAACGGTAATCGCGAAGGGAACGCCCCATGCGTCAAAAACCAGCTTCTGCAGGATGAAAGCCACCAGGTAGAGCCTGGCCGCGGCTCCCACGATCTTGGAGATCAAGAAGAACCATGCACCCGTCTTGTAGGATTTGGGGCCGAACCGCTGCTCCAGGTAGCCGTATATCGTGGTCAGGTTCAGCCGGTAGTAGAGCGGTAACAAGACGTAAGCGATCACCAGGTACCCGAAAAAGAAGCCGAACACCATCTGCAGGTAGGTCATGTCCAGCGCACGCACCATCCCCGGTACCGAGACGAAGGTGACCCCGGAGATGGAGGTCCCGATCATGGCGATCGCGACGATGTACCATTTAGACGACTTGTTGGCGCGGAAGAACGCATCGTTACCCGAACCTTTCCGGCTGGTAAGGTACGAAACAAGCATCAGCGCACCAAAGTAGACGGCGATGGTGACAAGAATAAACGTAGAGTGCATGGCTCACGCTATATTATGGCGAATCAGACGATCTCGACCAAGGGAGCACCATCTTTCACGATTTCTCCCTCCGTAACGAAGATTCGATGGACTTTCCCGGCCACTTCCGTGGCGATCTCGTTCTCCATCTTCATCGCCTCCAGGATCACGACATTATCCCCCTTCTTCACACTGT
>DUPB01000146.1 GCA_012838585.1 Bacteroidales bacterium | reverse complement strand
TTACCCACGACTCCGTTGAACGGGCAGGGGCGCTGGTCGATGCAGGCGTGGATGCTATCGTGATCGATACCGCGCACGGTCACACTAAAGGGGTGGGTGACATGTTGCAGCTCATCAAGCGCACCTATCCCGGTATTGATGTTGTGGTGGGGAATATCGCTACCGGCGAAGCGGCTCGTTACCTGGTTGATGCCGGTGCCGATGCTGTAAAGGTGGGTATTGGTCCCGGTTCCATCTGTACTACCCGCGTGATTGCTGGCGTAGGTGTGCCACAGCTGACCGCCATTTACGAGGTGGCCACCGCGTTGAAGGGAACTGATGTGCCGCTGATAGCCGATGGTGGGTTACGTTACTCCGGTGATATCGTGAAGGCGCTGGCCGCCGGGGCCTCTTCTGTGATGATGGGCTCGATGTTGGCCGGTACCGAGGAGTCGCCCGGTGAAACCATCATTTTTAATGGCCGCAAGTTCAAATCCTACCGCGGCATGGGTTCACTCTCCGCGATGCAGAAAGGTTCCAAGGATCGTTACTTCCAGGATGTGGAGGATGACGTGAAAAAGTTGGTGCCCGAGGGGATCGAGGCCCGCGTTCCGTTTAAGGGAACCCTGCAGGAGGTCATCTACCAGATGGTGGGTGGGCTTCGTGCAGGTATGGGTTACTGTGGTGCCGCGAATATCGAGGCGTTGCACCAGGCCAAGTTTACCAGGATTACCTCTGCAGGGTACGCCGAGAGCCACCCGCACGGTGTGATGATCACCCGTGAAGCACCCAACTACAGCAAGGGAAGCGAGTAGTTTGATTCCGAATACTATAAAGATTATGACCTTTAGCTTCTAATTACAATAGGTGGAAGCGAGCAATGGACGATGAGGTTACTTCTCGGTACCTTCTTGCATCGGCACGAAGATAAAGTCGCCGTGTAGCGTCTTTCTGAACTTCTCTTCGCTGATCCGTTCGATTTTAGTCATTTTTTGTCCCATCCTGCCGCCGAGAGGGCCTACTAACCAGCCCCCAATCTTAAGCTGTTGGAGCAATTTCTCGGGCACCTCTTCTGGCGCTGCCGTTAACAATATCTTATCGAACGGGGCATGCTCCGGCAACCCTTCGAAACCATCCCCGTGGTAGAGGTTGGGGTGATAGCCTAGCTTGTTCAGTGTCTCTTTCGCTGTTTGGTACAGCAGGTGGTACCGCTCGATGCTGTACACCTCCACGCCCATCTCGCAAAGGATGGCCGCCTGGTACCCGCTGCCGGTACCTATCTCCAGGACCTTCTCGCCGGGTTGCAGCTTGAGCAGTTGGGTCTGGAAGGCCACCGTGAAAGGTTGGGAGATGGTTTGGCCCTTTTCGATGGGCAAAGGGCGATCGTGGTACGCGTAGGCCGATAGCTTCTCATCGATAAAAAGGTGTCTTGGGACCTTTTCCACGGCCGCGAGTACCCTCGCGTCATTGATTCCTTTCCGCCTAAGCGCCCTCGCCAACTTAATGGCTTCTCTGTTTTCTGTCTGTTGCACCACTTTGTTCCTTTCCTGCTGTTCTCCTCTGTTTTTCATCTGCCCCGTTGTTTTATTGGTCATTAGTAGGGTTCCTGTCCTCTCCGTTTGTCCCGCTTCCTTGTTGTCTCTCCGCTGGATTGTCATGCGGGCATTTGCCTTTCCATCCTGTTTTCCATGCTGGTCTGTTGTGCCGGTCGCATGAGCGATCAAAGTCCCTACCCAGAAAAGGGCGGCAATCGTAACCGTGAGGAGGAGTAGTGTTTTTCGTTTCATGATTTTACCGTTTCCTGTTTTTACCGTTTCCTGTTTCAAGCAAAGATAACTATTTATCGTCTACTGGACAAGCTGGGTTAACATCGTATGTCGCGTGGGACGATGACCACCTACATTCAACATAGAAGTACCACATTCGTTGATTGAAATAAAAGTCGTACCTTTCGCCTGGGGAACGGTTTTCCTTCTCATGGATCTCTTTTCTCGTGAGATGTCCATTTTATTCTCACGAGGATCTGAAAAATGATAGGGTATGGCACGAGAAACGTGGTGAAAGGGGAAATCACACCTAAGTTTAAAATGACGCGGTATGGCTAAAGAACACGAATTGAGGCGATTGGGGCAAGGAACAAGTGGTGGAGCGGATGTTCCAAACAGGCTGCTTCCCGATAAGGATTCGGGTTTGCTTGAATGGGGTGTCGTGTATAACTCGGTGGTAGCCGTGCGCTCTGAACCGAGGCACGCTGCTGAGATGGTGACGCAGGCACTACTCGGGACCCCTGTAAAAGTGATTGAGCAGCGTGGCGACTGGAGGAAGGTTCAGCTTCCTGACCAATATGTTGGCTGGGTAGACGGGTCGTTGCAACCGATGACGAGGGAGCGGTTAGACGATTACATGGCTTTATCAAAAATTATCGTTACCGCTAACCATGCCACCGCTTTTGAGGAAGCGGACTGCCACTCTCTACCGGTGTCTGACCTGGTAGCCGGGAATATCCTTGAGGTTCAGTCGCAGTTCGCGACGTTCTACCAGGTGCGTTACCCGGATGGTCGGAAAGCGTATGTTCGCAAATCAGACGTGTTGCCGGTAAATGATTGGCTGGCGAGCATTGAACTGACCGGCGAGAGCATCGTGAAGTATGCCCTGCAACTCTTGGGTGTACCCTACCTTTGGGGAGGCACCTCTACCAAGGGTCTCGATTGCAGCGGGCTCACCAGGCAGGTTTACCTGATGCATGGCATCATGCTGCCCCGCGATGCTTCGCAACAGGCAATGCAGGGAGAGCTGGTAGATACGGGGAATGATTTTAGCAATGCGCGGCCGGGCGACCTGCTTTTTTTCGTGTCGAAGACGAGTAATGAGCACCCGGTGGAGTGGGTGACCCACGTGGCAATATACATGGGCGAAAAGCGGTTTATTCACGCTTCGGATCACGTGCGCATCGGCAGTTTCGATCCCGTCGACCCATTATATGATGCGTTTAACGCGAAACGCTACTCCTTGACGAAGAGGTTTATCCTCAACGGGCAGGCTGTTGGTGTAGAAACGGTTGCTATCATCTAGTTCAACCTCGGTATGAACAGAGGGGAAATCACTAGTTTTAGTGATTGACGGGTGCTTTTTTTTCTCCTTCCTTTGCATCTAAACTGCTTATTCGCCCCATAAGGCAATCCATTTAAAAACGCTCACGATTTCCTCGAGCCGTACGATTAAACATTTACGTTATGAACCTTGGTCCCCATAGGATGATTTCAAGTAGCCGTGCCATGAAGAGCACGCGGCTTTATCAATCTGGCATTGAATTTACTTTCGTCGGTTTGCCCGTTTTCGCACGTTCCTTTTTGGGCCTCCTTCTTGCGCTTGCCTTAGCTGGCCCCGCACTTGCCGGTGAACCGGACACGTTGCAGGTGCGTGCCTTGGACGAGGTGGTGGTGAGCGGCTCGGTGAAAGAGACAAACGAGCTTGAAAGTTTGCCCACCGCGGTATCGGTGGTTTCGCCAAGACAGTTGCAAGAGGGACGGGTGGAGTCGCTTCCCGCGCTGAGTGCATTTGTCCCCAACTTTTTCATTCCCTCGTATGGTGCCAAGGTCTCCACACCTATATATATCAGGGGTATTGGCGCACGCCTTGGACCGCAAACGGTGGGGCTTTACGTGGATAACGTGCCGAGCTTCAACTCCTCGGCGTTCGATTTCGAGTTTCAAGACATTCAGCGGGTAGAGGTGCTACGGGGTGCGCAAGGTACGCTGTACGGCAGGAACGCGGTCGGGGGTATCGTGAACATCTATACCCTGTCTCCCCTCACCTACCAGGGGACCCGACTCGCGGTGGGTGGTGGCAGCCACGGTCAGTTATCGGTGAAAGCATCCCACTATAGCCGGCTGGGAGACAATTTTGGAGCCTCCATCGCGGGCTACTATAAACGGGACGATGGTTACTTCATGAATAGCTACACGGGGCAGAAGATGGATGGTTCGGAGAACGCCGGGGTACGTCTGAAACTCGAGTGGCAGGTTAGCACCGACTTCAAGGCAATGCTCTTTGGGAATTACGACCGGGTGTCGGGTGGGGCGTTCCCCTACATGCAGATCGATTCCACGGCGGCCTGTTTCAACGAGCCTTCGAGCTACGACCGACACCTACTTACTGGCGGACTCTCGCTCAACTACGCGGGGAATGGCTTCAGCATCCACTCCACCACCGGCTTCCAATACCTGGAAGATGATATGTGGATGGATCAGGATTACTCGCCCCGCCCCATTTTCTCGCTTCGCCAGCAGCAGGAGCAGCGGTCGTTCAGCCAGGAGTTCACGGTGAAGTCGGATTTTCAGGGACGCTACCGTTGGGTGGTGGGGCTGTTTGGCTTTGTTGATAATCGAGAGGTGGATACACCGGTAACCCTTGAAAAGGGGATGGTGGAGGTGTTGCAGCGTTCGTTGGATGCGATGATGAAGCGGATGGGCGCTCCGTTGCGCCTCGTGTACGCCAGCGATCGGATAGCTCTCCCCGGGGTCTACTTCAAACCCTCCTGTGGAGCGGCCCTCTTCCACCAATCCACGCTGGAGGATATTTTCGGGGTGGAGGGGTTGTCGGCTACCGCCGGTATCCGGCTCGATTACGAGCGTACCGGGCTCGACTACCGTACCGAGAGCAACGGCGCGGATGTCTACATTCAGTTTCAACCGCCCTTGCCCATGGCACCTATCTTGGTGGAGGGGGACACCCTGCTGACGGGTTCGGCACGAAAGGTATTCTGGGAGGTGTTGCCCAAGTTCGCGTTGAAGTACCGGTTGTCGCCTACGACAAGTCTCTACCTTTCCGCATCGAAAGGGTACAAAACGGGTGGTTACAACGAGCAAGTCTTCTCGGAGGTGTTGCAGTTCGCGCTCGCCGAGTCGCTGATGCGAAACGTGTTTAGGCAGATACCATCGGGTGTAATATCCCCCATGCCGAACATGGAGACGAAACTGGTTGGGGGAACAGCACCGGCTACAGGGATGCCACCGACCGTGGGCACACCGTCGGCTTCCATGAAACCGCCAATGGGAGGAGCAATACCGACCGTGGAAGAGCAGGTTTCGTTCGCCCCGGAAAGCAGTTGGACCTACGAGATAGGGGGAAGGCACGAGGTGCCTGATCGCTCGCTATCCTTCTCCGGCGCGTTGTTCTACTCCCGCGTGGATAACTTGCAACTGACAAAGCTGGTGAGCGAGGGAACCGCAGGGAGAACCATTACCAACGCGGGGCAGTCCGAGAGTAAGGGCCTTGAGGTAAGTCTCCGGTACCTGCCGTACGAGAACCTCTCGCTTTTCGTGGAGTATGGATTGGCCGATGCCCGGTTTGTCAAGTACGAAACCCGGCAGGTAATCGGGGGGGATACCCTCCGCGATTTCGCGGGGAATAGGGTGCCGTTCGCACCCAAGCATACCCTCAGTCTCGGGGCGAGCTACCTGTACGTGTTGCCAAGCGGTTCGATGGTTGATCGCGTAATGGCCAACGTGCAGTACAGCGGGGTGGGACGGATCTACTGGACCGAGTCGAACTTGGACTCGGAGGGGAATGTGCTCTATCAGCCTTTTTATGGGCTGACCAAGGCCCGCCTCGTGGCCCAGAAGAGGGCGTTCGCGTTGGAGCTATGGATGGAGAACCTGTTTAATACCCAATATCACGCGTTTCTATTCGAGCAGAACGACTTGGTGACAGGGAAGACGAACCATTTCGTCCAGCGGGGATACCCCACCCGTTTCGGTGCCACGCTAAGGTACACGTTCGACCGGTAGCCCTGTGATAAACCTGGCACGTACGCATTTCATGGTAACTCGCCTACAGGTTTAACCGGTTACCCTGGTCAACGTCCCGCAAGTTTTACTTGCTTCGCGTGAGCACTTCTGCATGTACTACTTCCACGTACACTGGCTTCAATACCCGCGAGTTTGATCTGTTCCACGGTAACTTACCTGCAAGTTTACCGGAACAGCCAAAGCAGTAGCACCACGACGACCAGCGACGGGAGCATGTTCATCACCCGGAGCTTCTTGATGCCGAGGATGTTAATTCCCAGTCCAATCAGCATGATACCCCCGGTACTGGTCAGCCCAACGATAATTTCCTCCGTGAAGAAGGTGGCGGCGTATTTGGCGAGCAGGGTGAGAGCAGCTTGAAAGATAAAGAGGGGTATAGCGGTAAAGATCACGCCTATACCAAAGGCGGAGGCCAACAGGATGGCGGAGAAGAAGTCCATCAGCGACTTGGTGAACAGCAGGTTGGGGTTCCCCTCGACCCCCTCTTGGATGGTGCCGAGGATCGTCATCGACCCCACGCAGAACAGGAGGAAGGCGGTTACCAGCCCCTCTGTAAACCGCTCACTGCCCACGCGAAACCGGGCTTTCAGCTTATCTCCCATCCGCTCGGCTCCCTGTTCGAGGTTCCACCATTCACCTAGCAGCGAGCCGATGGCCAAGCTGGCCACCACGATGAGTATACGTTCCATCTTGACAGCCATGGATGCACCGATGGCCAAAGTGAACAGCCCAATCGCCTGGAAGTAGATGGTGGTCACCCGCTCAGGCATCCGCTTTTTCAGGAGCAGACCGATGGTTCCGCCCCCAATCACCGCCACTGTATTTACTATGGTTCCAATCATTCCTTGCAAATAACGACAAAAGTACCCATTTTTTTCATCTTTTCGGGTTTTTATTCCTTGCACTTGTGAAAAGGCTTTTTTTCATCTACTTTTGCTTTATTGGAATGATTCATGACATGGAGACGACTTTACTTATAAGGCGAGTGGCGGTGTTGCTGGTGGCAGCGCTGCTGCTTTTTGACGGCTATGAGGTACGGGCGTGTACTTCGGCGATCATCACCGGGAAGGCGACGGCCGATGGGAAGCCTTTGATGTGGAAGCACCGGGATACGAGCGCGGAGCAAAACCGGCTGGTTTACAGTGATGCGGCCAAGTATCCCTACATTGGCTTGGTGAATAGTAACGATAGTTGTAACAACGAGGTGTGGGCCGGGACGAACAGCACCGGCTTTTGCATCATGAACACGGCTTCTTACAATATCCGAAACAAGGAGGATGTGACGGAAGGAAAAGATTTCGAGGGCATCGTGATGCGTATGGCCTTGGAGTGTTGCGGCTCGTTGGGCGACTTTGAGCACTTCTTGGATACCTTGTCCCGACCAATGAAGGTGGAGGCTAACTTTGCCGTGATCGATGCTCAAGGTGGTGCGGCATACTATGAGACCAACAATTTCGGTTACCTCAAGGCGGATGCGAACGACCCGATGCAGGCACCTCACGGTTACCTGATCCGCACCAATTTCTCCTATTCGGGCTATAGGGACGAGGGGATGGGTTACATCCGCCATGAAACGGCACACTACCTTTTTTCCCGACAGAGGGATCACTCCCTGTTCACACCTGAGTGGATCTTCGCTTACGTCTCCCGCTCCTATTATCACTCGTTGCTGGGAAGCGATTTAAGGGATTACGACTTTAATGCCCCGGGGGCTACCGGCTACGCGATTGATCAGGATTACATCCCCCGCTCCAGCTCCTCCGCGTCGGTGGTTTTTCAGGGAGTGAGGGAAGGGGAACCGGTAGAACATACGACCATGTGGACGGCGTTGGGGTTTCCTCCATGCTCGGTGGCTGTACCCGCGTGGGTAAAAGGGGGTAACGCCTTGCCCCCGATGCTGCTAAAAGGTGAGGATAGCGAGAACTCTCCACTGTGCGAGAAAGTGGTTGCCCTGAAACGGCAGGTCTTCCCCATAACAAGGGGAAGCGGTCGCCGTTACTTCAATTGGGCAGCGCTGTACCATCCCGATAATAGTGGTATCATGCAGCGGCTGGCTCCCGTGGAAGAGGAGTTGTTCAAACGCTCGCGGGCCGCCATGAAGCAGTGGGGTGACGGCAGTTGGGATGCAGCGGCCATCCATCAGTTCTACCTGGAGCTGGATCGGTTCGTGATGGATGCCTACCGGGAGCTGTTCGACCTGTAATGAGCTTTTCCAAAAGCCTCCAAGACCGAGCTGGCTGCAGAAAACTACTGGGAGCTGTTCGACCTGTAATGAGCTTTTCCCCGTTGGCACGGGAACGGTTGGAGGTCGCCTACCTATCGGGAACGGTTCAACCGTAGCCCGACTTTTTACCCTGGCTACTTGGAAAAAGCCGTTTTTTCATCTATTTTTGCCTTCCAAATGGGGACATTATATCCCAATATAATTGTGCTACAAAACAAACGGAATACACCCTGCGGTGTGGAATAAAATCATACGATATGTACAATTGGTTTGAATGTAAAGTGAAGTACGACAAGCTGATGGAGACCGGCATGCAGAAGAGCGTGACGGAACCCTATTTGGTCGATGCACTCTCGTTCACCGAGGCGGAGGCGAGGATTATCGAGGAGATGAGGCCCTTTATCTCGGGTGAGTTTTCGGTTTCCGATATCAAGCGGGTGAAGTACGCCGAGTCGTTCTTTAACGATAGTGGTGATCGTTACTACCGTGCTAAGCTCCACTTTATCACGCTCGACGAGAAGAGCGGGGCGGAGAAGAAGACGTCCGTCTACATGCTCGTACAGGCTTCTACCCTGAAGGAGGCAGTGGAGATCGTGGAGGCGGAGATGAAGAAAACGATGATCGATTACGCGATCGTCGCGGTAACGGAGACGGCCATCATCGACGTCTTCCCCTACGCGGAGAAAAAAACCATTGTCCACCAGCCAACCGGGGAATAGGGGTGTGAAACCGACATGATTGTTGTGAACATCGTTCCATATACAGGGATTAAAAGATAAAACAGTCGTATAGAAAAGGGAATAGGGAGCTAACGGGAATGAAAGGTGAGGAAATGACTATAGCATCTCGTGTGAACGCGTTGAGAAGCACCATCCCCGGCGGGGTGAAGGTGGTGGCAGTATCCAAGTTCCACCCCGTGGAGGATATTATGCAGGCATACGAGGCGGGACAGCGCATCTTTGGCGAGAGCCGGGTACAGGAGTTGTTGCCCAAGCAGGAGGAGCTGCCCGCGGACATCGAGTGGCATTTCGTTGGCCACTTGCAACGCAACAAGGTGAGGCAGATCGCTCCCTTTATATCGCTGATCCATAGCGTGAGCAGCGAGCGGCTGATGCGGGAGATCGACAAGCAGGCGGCGGCGAACAACCGGGTGATCCCCGGCCTTCTGCAGGTGCATATCGCCGAAGAGGAGAGCAAGTCGGGTTTCCACCCCGACGAGTGCCGTAAGTTCCTCGCCGGGGGAAGGTGGCGCGACTACCCCAACGTGCAGTTGGCAGGGGTGATGGGTATGGCTACTTTTACCGAGGATATGGAAAAGGTGCGGGCAGAGTTTCGGCAACTGAAATCGCTCTTCGATGAGTGGAAAGCGAGCTATTTCCAAGATGACCCCGCGTTTAAAGAGCTCTCCATGGGGATGTCAGGCGATTACCCGATCGCGATCGAGGAGGGGAGCACGATGGTGCGGTTAGGAACCGTGCTGTTCGGGTCGAGGGGTTAATCTATCAAGTAAAAGGTCATATCATGAATATTCAACAGTTGGAGTACATCATCGCCGTGGACAACTACCGTCACTTCTCTAAGGCGGCGGAAGCATCATTCGTGACCCAGCCCACGCTGAGCATGATGATCCAAAAGCTGGAGGAGGAGCTGGAGGTGAAGATATTCGACCGCTCGCAATTGCCGGTGCAGCCCACCGAGATTGGCAGGCGCATCATCGATCAGGCGCGGGTGGCCGTGGCACAAGTCAACCGGATAACGGAGATCGTCCATGAGGAGAAGGGCATCGTGAAAGGGGTGTTTCGGTTGGGGATTATCCCCACGGTGGCTCCCTACCTGTTGGCTAACCTCATGCAGGTTCACCGGGAGAGAAACCTCGATGTCCGAATCGTGATTTCGGAGCTTACTACCGATCAAATATTGAAGGCGCTCTCCAACGACTCCCTGGATGGGGCCATCTTGGCCACACCACTCAAGGAACCTGGCATCAAGGAGCGCCCCCTCTACTACGAGCGCTTCTTCGCGTACGTCTCGCCCATGGAGAGGAGCCTGTACGCTAAAACGGCCCTGGAAGAGCGTGACCTCTCCACCGTCAGGCTCTGGCTGCTGGACGAGGTGCACTGCTTCCGCACCCAGATACTGCACCTCTGCAACCAGCGGGGACATCGCGGGAAGAGATCCTCGATTTTCTCGTACGAGGCGGGCAGCATCAACACCCTTATCCATATCGTGGATCAAAATGACGGGATCACGGTGATCCCAGAGATGGCGCTGGCCAACCTGAGCGAGGCCCAAAAGAAAAACGTGCGCCCCTTCAAGAACAGTACGCCCGTTCGAGAGATTAGCTTGATCACCCGAAAAGAGTACTTCCGGGAACGGCTGATAGACATCATCGTGGACGAGGTGAAAGCGGCGGTACCCAAGTCGCTGCAAGATGAGGCCATGAAGAAATACGTTGTCCCCCTGTAGAGAGCAGCGCACATGGATGTACAGGAGATTATCGATAAACATTACACGAAGGGTACCAGACTGTACGATATCTTCATGTCGCACGCGATCGATGTGACGAACAAAGCCTTGTCCATCGTGCAGAATCACCCCGAGTTGGCCGTGGATACCCGGTTTGTCGAGGAGGCGGCCATGCTGCATGACATCGGTATCTATTTGACCCGTGCACCCCATATCGGTTGTAAAGGAAGCTACCCCTATATCTGCCACGGTTACCTGGGGCAAGAGTTGCTCACCGCCGAAGGGTATCCCAAGCATGGCTTGGTGTGCGAACGGCACACGGGAACCGGCCTTAGCCTTGAAAGCATCATCAAAAGGAAGCTGCCGATACCTCACCGGGATATGCGGCCACAAAGCTTAGAGGAACAGATCATCTGTTTTGCCGACAAGTTTTATTCCAAATCGAGCCCGGGAAAGGAAAAATCGATCAAGAAGATCAGGCTAGGGCTTAAACGGCACGGGTGGCATCAGGTGAAGGTCTTTGACGGGTGGTGCGAGCTGTTCCTTTGAACATGAGTTGTTTTCATAACGACTCCTTCCTTTATCATGACTCGTTTTGTTGTTCTTGATACGTTTCGTTAAGCAAGATAAATTTCTTAAAACAGTACTTTTTTTCCCATTTCGATTGATGGTTTCGTCCTGTTGGTCTCTTTGGCAAACTTTTTGCAATAAATACCGATGGATAATTCTATAAACATGCATATGAGTCAAAAGAAAAAAGATACGGTGAACCCCAAGGTGCGGGTTGAGGGAGTAGACAAAAAGTCAAGTAAAGAGCAGTTTGAAAACGTTACGGACAAGAAAGTAGACATTTTGACAGGCGATCAGCCCAAGGCCGATCCCCAAAAGAAGGCGGCTAAAGGGGAAGGTACGGTGCCCGTGGAAGGGCCGGATATGGGTCAAGATACTCCGGACCAAGGTAAAGAAGCGGTGTGCGAACAGACGGAAAAGCCTAACTTGGAGAAGGAGCTGGAAAGCCTGCAGCGAAAACAGGAGGAACTTAACGATAGTTACCTGCGCCTGCACGCGGAGTATGATAATTTCAGGAAACGGACCTTGAAAGAGAAAGCCGAGTTGATAAAAAGTGGGGGGGAGCGGGTGTTAATTGGCATCGTCTCTCTGGTGGATGATTTTGAGCGGGCTTTGGAGTCGCTGCAACGGGCGGAGGATAAGGAGGCCGTCTTGGAAGGCATCGAGTTGATCCACTCTAAATTTATTAATTTCTTGAAACAGCATGGGGTGAACGAGATTGAGGCGGTGGGACAACCGTTTGACGCGGATCGCTTCGAGGCGGTTACAACCACCCCGGTGGAGGACGAGGAGCAGAAGGGGAAGGTGGTAGACTGTATCCAAAAGGGATACGTGTTGAACGAAAAGATCATCCGTTACCCGAAAGTAATCGTGGGGGAGTAAGATGGCGACGAAAAGAGATTATTACGATGTGCTCGATGTGGCAAAGAGCGCCACGGCCGAGGAGATAAAAAAGGCCTACAGGCAAAAG
>DUPB01000145.1 GCA_012838585.1 Bacteroidales bacterium | reverse complement strand
TTTTCGGGACAAACCATAACCTTGGGTGGATTTGCCGGATCGCCATACAGAGCGCGTGAAACCAGTGAAGCATTTCGCACGCTCAACAAAGCCATGTTGTTGGAATTAGTCTACCCCACTACCAATATAGGAAAGTGTTTCAGGTTGATTAACCTACCGTTTTACCTGATTTCAAAACTACCTGAAATATTGGAGGAAACAATCTAAATATTTGAAGTTCAACAATATTCACAACCCCAAAGTACAACGCAACGGAAAGGAAGTACCCCGTAAACCGTATGAGTACTTAAACTTTTAATTTTCAAACGCTTACTGGGATGACTTCTTAAAGTTTCCTGTATATAATATCAAACAAAAAAAGACTGTTGTTTAAGAAAGGATTATTGTAGCTGTTTACATAGTTTCGAGACTCTTCTATACTTCTTTTTAGAAATTGAACATCAGTTTCATTTTCTAATTGATCAATATACCAATTATCATTGGTCCAATCGATCTCATCATTGTCTTTTACGTAGAAAACATCACCCCCTAATACTGGAATCTCCAAGTTATAAAATAGCTCAAGTGCCTCAAGGGCTTCCCGTTTATCAAGGGCCCTATTTATTACATCGTCTTCACTATATCCCTTGATCTTTTTCAGATCACGTCCTTTATCCTGATAGAATATTTTTATTTTCTCAATATCACTCATATACCATCAACCACTTATCCAATGTGTAAAGTCAAAATTAACCTTCTCATTGCCAATGCCTTGAATTTCTAAAATTGATCTTGCAAGAGATCGTATAGTATCCCAATCAGCATCCTTTTTTAATGATTCTATATTCCACTTGGTTAAATCATTGGACATATTATCAAGTAAATCATTCATCTTGGTAAGCAAATTCACGCTATCTAAGGACAATTTGTTGTCTTGATACATTTGGCTCGTATCCCTGTATATATCATCAAACAATAAAGCTATCTCATCCGGGATAACAACAAAAGGTGGGAAAACACGAATTTGCTCATCAAAAGAAGATGCCATTAATGTAATAACTTGAAAGAATGTACTAGTTTTTCCAGTATCCATAAATAAACGGTTTTAAAAGACAACTCTTAAGCTATAGAATCAAAATCTATTTTGTGCACGATTAATAAAACAGGTGAAGCCTTCCAAAGCAACCTTATCCATTGGTATGGCTTCTCCCAATGATAATCACGGCAAATGTAGTAAAACCTGATTAATATAAAAACCCGAATAGCCATAGTGGAATTTTGTCCCTAAAACCAAGCTCAATATCATCAGCGGCAATGTACGCGTGTTCGAGCCCCATGATCTGTTCCCGCCCCTTGTTTCGTCCCCCGACTTCGAAAAAGTAGGTGTGATCGACTTTGAAATCGGCAATATCGGAGGAAGAGACCTCGGCGACTCGTTTCAACTGGTTGCAAAAAAAGGTTTCCCGCATGGTTCCCTTATCTGCTAATTGTCTTCCGACAAACGCCACGATGTAATTGGGGTGGTTCAGGTAAATTTTTTCCGGCTTTGTTAGCCTCCCCAACTTTCCCTTGTTTGGCTTCAACGTCTGGATAACCTGTGCGCTCTCCAAATAACGCAGGTAGGCGAGCAGGCTATTCCTCGACACCCCTATTTTCTCACTCAACTGACTAATATTGGGAGTAAATGGAACCATCTGAGCAATGATGTAAAGTAACTGCTTTATCTTGTCGAGGGAAGCGTAATCGATACCCTTCACCGCCGGTAAATCCACTTCCAACACGGTGTTGATTGTCTGGAGTAAGCGCTGGTGATACGTTTTTACATCCTCCTTGTAATAGGGAAAATACCCATGGCTAAGGTAATCGGAAAAGGCGGGAAGAATTTTCACGCTTTTCGTGATCTCCGAACATACCGCAACATGATTCTCCAAAAGCTCTCCCAATGAAATTGGCTCTATCGTCAACAGGTTCTCGAACGATAAAAACTCCCGAAATGACAACCCGGGTAATGAGTAGTGAACTGCCCTTCTGCTCAAATCGGCTTCTCCCCTGTAAATCTCTAAGATCGAGGAGCCCGTGATCACAATGTTGAGTTCGGGAAAGGCATCGTAAAGATTCTTCACTTCACGCGACCAATCGTGATACTTGTGTACCTCGTCTAAAAAAAGATACCGACCTCCCTGCAATACGAAATCCATCCCTAAATCGTAAAGGGTGTTGGCAGAAAACCAAATATGATCCAAACTCACATACAATACATCCCGCGGCGTTTCACCGAACTCCTTCAATATGTGCTGCAATAACAGCGTGGTCTTCCCGCTCCCCCTGGGTCCCGAAATGAAAATCAAACGGTTCGACCAATCAATCGTATGGTGTAGGTACCTGAAAAAATTCATACCCACGCTCCTCAACTGCCGGACAAAAATAAAGTATAACGTTTCCATTTTTTCTAACATCATATAGTGTTGTTTACATACAACAATTTTCACCACATTTTGTTGTTTACAAACAACAGTTTTTTGATTTATTGTTGTCCGGAGACAACAGTCTTGTCTAAAACAGGTCTACAATGCTGTTCCAAGCGATAACCTTTCCTTCTCTCCTAACTTGAGGAGTTAAGCCGCCATAAATAAGGTAGGGCACTGCCTGAGCGTTCAGTTTACCGTAGTAGTTGAGTCCCTTAAAAAAATCGGAAGAGATAGTCGAAGAAGATTTTATCTCTATACTTTTCACTTGAAGTCCCGAATCAATCAGACAATCCACCTCGTTACCGGTAGAATCGCGCCAGTAATATAACGGGGGAACGATAGCCCTGTTGTAATGATACTTCATTAAAT
>DUPB01000144.1 GCA_012838585.1 Bacteroidales bacterium | reverse complement strand
TTATAGATTCCATTGTATTGCAAGATTGATCAAATGATTGTTATACTTGTATTTTAAAAATCGCGTGTAATAGTCGGTGAAGGCCCAACCTTCCCGCTCTGTCCAGGAGTAGGTCGCGGACAGCGTCATTTTTTTGAAGTAGTAGGAGAGGCTTAGACTCGAAATAAAGGTGACCGGGTCATAGGTGTCATACACGACGAAGGAGCGATCGGTGATGTAGTTCAGGTGATTACCCACGCTCACAGCGCCGTCTAACCACATGCTGCCGACCAGCTTTACCCCTACACTTTGAGAAAAAATAGTCTGCTTCCCCCTGTTTTCATCGCTATCCAACAAAATGGCACCGGAAGTAATCCCGTAAAAATTCAGGTTCCCCAACGGGTAGTAGACCAACTGCAACTTGGATTGGAACTGATGGGAAAAAGCGAAATCGGAGTACGCGAAAGAGATCTCGGGTACCACGTGGGTAAACTGCTTGTTCAGGAAAATCAGGGCCGACAGGTGGTAATTTGTCGACCGCGAAGAGGGTATCGTCGGTTTTCTTCCACCCCCGACAGCACCGTTCCAAAGTTGGGCGGTTGATTTATTGTTTTTTTCAATGGCGTAAAATCCACCGGTAAAGCCTGCCGAAAAATCGTTTTCCAAGTAAAACTCCATACCGAGGTTGAATTGATGCTGCGACAACAGGTCGTCGTGTTGAAGCCTGTCCCGGGCGAAACGTTCAAACCGGGTGTTAAACAGGTTGTAAGCAGCCTTCAACTTCACGCGGTCAGAGATGTTTAGTCCCACCATCACGCCGCCCAACATCATATCTTGATACTGATTGATGGTGTCGAGGTTGGCAATGCTGTTGCGCGTTTTCTCATCATTTTCGCTAAACGTATACCCACCGGAAAAGCGGATGAAATCGACAAGCGAAGAGGTGATGCCCAGTCTCTCCCGGCTGGTTCCCGGAAGTGTTTTAGCGAAAATATCGGCTTTCACCTTTTGCCCGCTGAGCCGATAGGCCAGGTACAAGCTCTCCTTCAGAAACAGGTCGTCAGGAAAAAACGGGAGTGCTTCTTCGTAAGCCTTCACGGCTCCCGCGTAGTTTTTCAGCTCGTAATGGGCTATGGCCTTGCGGTAATGCAGGTAAGGGAATGCAACACCCTGTAGTTTTGCTTCTTTTGCCGTGGCGATCAGTAACTTGTAATCCTGTTTTAGGTACTGGGCATAGGTGAGGCTGTCGTAGTAGGCTACCTGTGGATTGACCTCCCAAGCAGTTATCACGGGTGACACCTGCCCTTTTGCTACCCAGAAAAGGGGGACTATTGCCAAGGTGAAAACTATTCGATGCATAGGTTCTGGTTCTCCGTTTTAATCTCAATTTTTGACCGTGAAATGGCTACCCGGTATTCCGTAGTCGCCTGCTTTTTCCCGAAAGATTTGCGTTCAACCCGATTGACAAATTGGGCACTTTCGGGATAAAACGGGTTGTCGAACTGGCTTAACCGGGAAGAAAAGCGTACCCGACTGAGCAAAACTACCGGGGCAATAAAATCCTGTAGCCATTTGACCGCGAGCGGCAGCTCCTTCGATAGCGGGATGCGGTCTTTGACCTCGATGCTTTGCTCCCCGGCAAGCAGCAGTTTAAAGCAACCGCGATAGAAGGTGTAGAGTGCCGAGCTTTTCCGCCCCTCAAAATCGGTGAAATAAAACATGGTGCCATCGTTCACAAAGTATGCCGTCGATTTTGTTTTTTCGCAGAAGATATAGCTTTGGTTGTACTCGTTGGTGGCCACCACCCAGCGTACTTTATCACCGTTAAAGGTGACATTCAGCTCCTTACCCGGCATGAAGTCGAACGCGCGCTCAATTAACTCGAGGCTATCCACGTTGTAAACAACGGCGTTTTCGGCTGGCACTTCACCCATTCGCAATATCGGCTTATCGTCCGTTTTTTCAAAATAGTAGCCGAAGGGGTAGGGGTGCGTTTTCGCACCGATTTCCGGAATTAACTGTACCTGGAAATGGAGGTGCGGTTCGGGTGAGCGACCCGAATTGCCACAAGTGGCCAGCACCGTTCCCTTGGTTACGTAATCACCAACGCGGACTTTGAAGCTATCTTTTTTCAGGTGGCTGAGTTGGGTGTAAAGCCCGTTCAAGTGGTTGATGATAATGCTGTTTCCCCAGTTTTTCCGGGTGTTCACCTCGTTGATCTCATTATCCGGGGTGAAGTTGCTGATCTGGTAGACGTAACCATCCGCCGGGGCTACAACCGGCTTATTGTAGCAGTAATAATCATCCTTGCCAGCTCCCGAGCCTGAATAGGTTTTTTGGTTATCGTCGGTTATGACAAAATCAAGGGCGCTCCCCCATTCGCCCAAATGGGTGATACTTCCATGATATCCTTGGCTTACGGTCCATTCGCCTAAAAATGGGAGTTTCATTTTGAACGGGATATCATTGCCGAAACGCTGCAAGAAATTCACGCTTTTATAGACCGTTTTCTCGGGGTTGTAGTACTGTATGAGCGGAAAAACAAAGAATTTACTGAAGGAGCGGTGGGTGAGCACGTAGATCACTAGTATGGCCAATACGCTGAATGATAGGGTGTATGAGGATAGCCCCGTCCCCGCGATCAGCTTTTCGATACTGGCATAGAGGAAAAAGAGCACGGGCGTTAGTCCCGCCACCAGCAGGTAGCTGTACAAATTGGGGATGATGAAGAAGCTCCCCATCGCCATGCCCCAGAAGATAAAGTTGGTCCCGGCAAGGTTGGCAGTCAGTTGTTGCAGGTCGAAACCAACCGCCTTGCTCACCAAAAAGGCGAATAAAAACCCAAGGAATGCCACGGTCGATTTGATGCGGGAGTGGATAAGCATCGCGATGCAAATCATCACCCCGACCAAAATACTGTCGGTAAAAAAGATGGAGGCGAGCGTTTTGAAGTAGTAATAAACGAGTTGGGGAAGCTGGATATGGTCCAGCGCATGCACCCAATCGTACCACGGCACGCTCATCTGCTTGGCAAGCAAAACGGTAAACCGGTCGAACGGGGTAATCAGCTCGATGTTGGCAAAGCTCTTGAACGAGAGGTCGATAATAAAGCTGGTAATCACGAATGGCAGCGTCAGTACCGGCAGCTTGTTTTTGGAAAGCACCGTCTCTAACCACACCGTCAGCAGGAATGAAAGCACCACGCCAAAAAGGTAAAACAGCCAGAACGACGGGTTGGAGTAGAACTTGAACAGCAGGCTCATCCCCACGAAAACGGCGTTGAAACCGTAGATGCCGGTAGCGATCTTCTCTTTCGAAAAGCCAAGCAGGTGAGAGAGCAGGTTGGTGATAACCACCGCCAGCAGTCCGCCCAATCCAATTCGTACATCCAGCACGCTCAGGATTAGCATCACCACGGCAAACCAACCCCTCATGGAGAAGAAGATCTGCCCGTAGCTGTTGTAGGTCGCCCGCAGGTGCAGATTGGCAATGGAGTTGAGGCTGCTTCTATGTTGCATTACCTAGAGGATAGGTGCTCCGGTACCATTTCACATCCCACGATGGTGTCAACCGTCTCCTGCTTACGGATCAGATGCACTTTCCCGGTCGTGTCGATCATGACAACATTCGGCCGCAGGGTGATAAACTGCATCCATTGGGTCATGTTGTACGCCCCCACTT
>DUPB01000143.1 GCA_012838585.1 Bacteroidales bacterium | reverse complement strand
GTTTCTTGAACGCGGGGTCTTTCAGCAGCGTGTCGAAGTAGAAGTCGCGATTCCAAACGTAGTAGTTGGCCGGCCGGGGCCGGGGCCCGTCGTACCAGCCGATACCGATCGACCACTCGAAGTCCCATACCGGGCCCATCACTATTTTGGAACTCCCCATGTCGTCCTTGGTCATGTACACGTTCGTGTCGATGTTCGCGAGGATATTTTGGTAAATAAACCACAACGCGAAGCTCCTCGTGTCGATATATTTCGGGTAACCCGTTTCGTGGTTATTCCAGTGGTCAGATGCGAGCACCGCTTCAAACTCGTTCATGTAATCCCGGAGGTAGCACCACTGCTCATCCGTTAGATCCTCCTCCGGGTCGGGATTTTTAAACGAGAACCCGTACCCCCGGCTGGAAACGAAGTAGCGGGGCTCCTGCTGGTAGTAGTTGTCACGCTCGAACAGGTACCCTTTTTTGGGTATGTTCACCCTCTTCTTATCCCGCCTTATTTGTTCCACCAGCTGGTAGTTACCCATGTACTCCTCATTCAGCACCACCTCCACGAACCGGGAGTCGGGGGTCCATGCGAACCCCATCAGCTCGCTGAGCTTCAACGAGATCCCCGTGCGCAGCAGCGACTTGTCGCAGTAGTTGGCCAACAGCACCCAATCCTTGTGCTCGTTCATCCCCAGCAGGGGCGACTTCTCATCCAGCTTAAGCCGGTACGGTTTCTTGGGGTAGGTCCAGGTAGCGTTGCCCCTGCCGCGAATCCTCGTCGACAGCTTCAACGGCTCTTTCCCTTTCTCCTTGATGGTCATGGTCGCGTTCACGTAGTTCTCCTTCGAGTTGATCACGGCGTTATTTTCCGTCGTGATGTAGAGGACCGGGAGGCCCGTTTCCGCGAGATCGCCTTCAAACGTGATGTTAAACGTCTTGTTTTTGTTTCTGGCCGTGACGGTAGCTTTCACGGTTCCCTTCTTTAACAAAATCTCCGAGCAGCTGACCTCGAAGTCGGTAATAGATTTCTTGGAGCCATCGGTGTACAACTCCACCACCTCCATCCCGGAGAAATCGGGCTCTTCTCCCAACCGGAACGTGGTTCTGTCGGGCAACTTGGTGATTCTGATATCCACGAAAAACTTCTCCCTCTCCGTCTCCTCCTCCTTTGGCTTTTCCTGCTCCACCACCCCCTCTTCTTCACACGCTGCGAAGAAAAAAACAAGCGCGAGCGCTACAACAACGGAATACAATAGGTTAAATTGAACTGTTTTCATATGATTATTTTATTCTTTTACCTTTCAGTGTATGGTACATTTAACGTTTAGCGTAATCTTGATGCTAGACACGCTGCGAATGTAGTGGAAGATATTTTCCCAAAGCTACAAAATTTGATATTAAAACTACGCTAAATGTCAACCCAATTGTTAAACAGACACTCCACCTCTTTTTGTGGGAATATTTCACGTATTGTCAAATAACACAGTCTTTAAATCATTTTTTTCACCAAAAGGAACCATCTTATCCTTTACATTTGCAATAATTCAAATAATGTAGTATATATCAACTTCCCTCAATCTCATTGCATATGACTGAAAAAATGTTAACTTCTTTCTTAGCCATTGATCTCGGCGCGAGCAGCGGAAGAGCCATCTTAGGCACCATTCGAGACGGCAAGCTAGAGATGGACGAGATTAACCGTTTCCCCAACCCCATTATCGATGTAAATGGCAAGTTGTACTGGGACCTGTTTTACCTGTACCAGCAAATTATCGCGTCGCTACAGATCGTGAAAGCGAATCAGACACCTATTACCTCCTTGGGGATCGACACCTGGGGGGTGGATATCGTCTGCTTCGGCAAGGATGGAGAGCCACTGCGCTCGCCCTACTCTTACCGGAACACCAACACCTTTGGTGCACCCGAGCGCTTCTTCACCAAGATGCCCAGGGAGGAGGTTTACCGACGGACCGGCATCCAAATCATGAACTTCAACACGCTGTTCCAGCTTGATACCATGCTGGAAGAGGAGTCATCCATCTACCCCATAATCGACAAGATACTGTTCATGCCGGACGCGTTGTCGTACATGCTGACCGGGAAAATGGTAACGGAGTACACCATCGCGTCTACCTCACAGTTGATTGACCCGCGTACCCGGGAATTCGATCCGGCCCTGCTCGAAGCAGTTAAGCTGACGAAAGATCACTTCGCACCCCTGGTATTTTCCGGTACCCGTATCGGCCCGTTATCCGAATCGGCCAAGCGGGCGAGCGGTCTTCAGGATGTGGAGGTGATTGCCGTGGCAGGACACGACACGGGCTCGGCTGTTCTGGCCGTTCCGGCCGAGGGCGACCGCTTCGCTTACCTTAGCTCGGGAACCTGGTCCCTGATGGGAATCGAATCGGAGCAACCCGTGATCAACGAAGAGACCTTCTCGCTAAACTTCACCAACGAGGGGGGTGCCGACGGCTCCACACGCCTGCTGAAGAACATCTGCGGGATGTGGCTCATCGAACAGTGCAAGAAGGAGTGGGAAAAGGAGCGCCCCATCAGCTACGACGAGATCGTGAGCGCGGCACAACAAGCTAACCCCTTCACCAGCTTCATCAACCCAGACGCCGCCTGCTTCGCGAGTCCCACCTCCATGGTCCAGGCGATACAAGAGTATTGCAAGAAAACGAACCAGCCCGTCCCCGAAACCGTGGGCGAGATGGCACGATGCATTTACGAAAGCCTCGCGTTCAGGTACAGGCAGGTGCTGCTTAACCTGCAGTCACTGGCAGGCCATCCCATCGAAAAGTTACACATCATTGGAGGAGGATCCAAAAACGATATGCTCAACGCCTTTACCGCGAACGCGATCGGCATACCGGTCATCGCGGGTCCCTCAGAAGCAACGGCGATGGGCAACCTCCTGCTCCAGGCGAAAGCGGCAGGCTTAATAGCGGGGAAAGAGGCCATGCGGAAGGTGGTGCGCGACTCCTCGGAGCTGGCGGTATTCGAACCGGCAGACAAGGAGCTATGGAACCAACAGTACCAAAAGTACCTGGCGGTATTCAC
>DUPB01000142.1 GCA_012838585.1 Bacteroidales bacterium | reverse complement strand
CGGTACGGCCTAAAACGTTACTTGACATGGCAGAGGCCCGCGGGAACATCTTATACCGCTCAGAATGTGGCTCAGAATCAGGGTCCGTTAATTCCCATCATCCGGTTCTCTGAAATGTACCATATCTTGATTGAATGTTATATCAGAAAGGGTAATTTAGAGGAGGCCGTAACCATGTTAAACGCGTTACGCCTTAGTCGTGGTGCGAAAACCAAAATTACCAATGACATCGAGGCAGTAGAACTGATGGACAGATTGGTAAATGATATTATTCGGGAGACGTTAACGGAAGGTCAAACATTCTTCATGTACAAACGATTGAACAGGAATATCTTTAACGGTGAAACCGACATCGAGATGAAACCTGAAGATTGGATTGTACCTATACCCTATAGTGAAACTAATTTTTAAATGGAATACAAACCATCAACTTTAAGCAGTTATGAGAAAAATATACTTGTTAATATCGGTTGTTTTGCTTGTAATGGCATCCTCTTGCGTGGAAGATAAGATTCTCACCTATGATGACGCTAATTACGTGCAATTCACGAAAAATATCAAGGACTCGACCATCTGTTCTTTTTTAGCATTTCCCGATTTAACCGAGTTAAGGGTGCCGTTATCGTTGGAGTTGATAGGATTTCCCGGTCAAGCGGACAGGAAGTACAGGGTGGAAGTAGTTGATTCGTTGACGACGTCTACGGCAGCGAATTTCCAGGTGGAAAGCGAACAAACTTTTAGAGCGGGTTTGGTTGTGGATTCATGCTGGATAACGGTAAAAAAGACCCCTGGAATATCCACGAAACCGGTGAGGCTTGTTTTACGGCTGGTTGAGTCTGGCGATTTCAAGGTTGGGCAAAGCGAGTACTCCGCGGCCATCGTTAATATTTCGGATCTGGTCTCTAAACCTCAGTGGTGGAATAGTAACGTTACCCGCTATTTCTTGGGCGACTATTCAGATAAAAAATACCGGCTGTTTATCGCCGTTACCGGCAAAACCGAGATAGATGTTGCCAATGAAGAGGAGTTAAGGTATTACACGTTACTGTTAAAGTATCACCTCTTGGCCGAGAAGGAGGCCGGCAGGACCGTTTACGAAGATGATGGCAAGGAGATGACCGTTGCCTACTTGCCGGGCTAGTTTAACATGGGATGTACGGTAATTCATTAAAAATATTAGAGTATATGAATACGAAAAATAGCATTTGCTTTATCGTTGCCCTCGCGATAAGTTCTTTATTCTCTTCTTGTTATAAAGATTTGGGCAACTATGATTATATTGATAACAACAAAATTCTTCAGATAAGTGATATTGCTGCTCAGACGACACGTACGGTTGTATTGGGGCAGGAGGTAAGGGTAACCCCGGCCATCACCTGGAAGTATCCCGATAGAGACACCACTGCCAACGCGTTTGAATTTAGGTGGGAGTTTAATGATTCGGTTGTATCCAATGAGCGTAACTTGAGGTTCACGCCCACGAAAATTCAGCATCAAGCCCCTTGTTACCTGTTTGTCACTGAAAAAACAACTGGGATTACAACGATCCACACCGGACACATCACGATAACATCGCCGTTTAAAACCGGTTGGCTCATTTTATCGGAGAGCGGGAGTAACTCAATCTTATCATTTATAAGGAGGGATACCAAGACCAATGATAAGAATGAGAAATATAATGAGTACGTGGAGTATAAAGATCTATACAGCACCCTATTCCCCGGGACCACTTTAGGCACTAACCCAAAAAAGCTATCATACGTGCAAATAACGGGGGACAAAGATGAAATATTGGTGCTTCAGGAGCCGGATCAATGCGTCTACTTATCCGGGGATGACTTTTCCAAGTACATTTACCTAAAGGATGAGTTTCCGGGTAAGCAGTATCCCCAAGGGTATAAACCCGCGGATTTTGTCGATGCCGCACAATGTACCTATGTGTCAGGGGAAGATGGTGTGGTGTACTGGAAAATCAGCCCCTCCTTCTACGGCAAATTGCACCTGACACAATTCATACCGGTACCGCTTACCATGCCGGGAGGACTAAAAGTGGGTTTTTTCCCCAACATCCGGATTACCTCGTCTCAATTCGCACCTATGTACGACACGTTAAACAACAGGCTGCTGATGTGTTACACGTCGTTTAACTCGGGTGGTGGCCATAGGATGGGAACTAAAATCGAGATCACTAACAATGAGAAACCTGCAGACGTTGTTGATGTCAACAATATGGGTGATTACCAACTTGTATACATGGGTGGTGAGCATCCCAGTTTCATCATGCTCCTGAAGCAAAACAGTACCGGGGATTATTACTATTATACTTTCTCCATCCAGGGGAGCACGTCCTCTTTTAATGTGCGGGCAACCAATCACAAACAGTTGCTTTTCCCGGGGAGTACCTTTATCTCAGATGAATCGGTTTTTCACAAGTTACGCAGAAGTGCCTACCTGTTTTTCAGTAATGGTAGCAAGTTGTATTTTTACGACCAAGCGACAGGGAACGTGAAACTGTATCATGACTTCCAAACAGGGAAGATCGTGAAAATCGATGCCGATGCACCCGAAACAGAAATCGGGGTTGCGTTTGATAATGGTGACATGTATGTCTGTAGCGCGAGTGTGGCGGTTCTTGGCGCATCCAATCCCGGTCAGGAGGGAGGTATATTACACCATGCAACCGGGTTGGGACGTATCGTAGATATGATATGGAAATACGGAGGTTATTACAACTACATCTTTGAAAGGTATTAGTAATGAAAGGTTTTTAAATACCCTATCAATTAATAATGGAAATAAATAAAAACTGATTAATTTATGGATGAATCAATCGTTAAGGTGAGCAATCTATCACACCGATACGCCATTCAGTGGGCTATCCGTGATATTGATTTTGAAATTAACCGTAAGGGTGTTTATGGACTGCTCGGGGCTAACGGCTCCGGGAAGTCCACGATCATGAACATCATGTGCGGTATTTTAAAACAGAGCCGGGGGGATGTGTTTATCCGGGGGATTAACGTGAGCGAAAATCCCATCGCGGCAAAAAAACATATAGGCTTTTTGCCTCAACAGGCTCCCCTGCATCCGGATTTAACCGTAGAAGAGTACTTGACGCACGCGGCCAATATGCGCTTGATGGATGGCAAAAGTATCTCGAACGCGGTGGAGGAAACCATGGAAAGGTGTGGGGTGTCTCATTTTAGGAAACGGTTGATTCGCAACCTCTCAGGCGGGTATAAGCAGCGGGTGGGCATCGCGCAGGCCATTGTTCACAACCCGGAGTTTATCGTCTTAGACGAACCTACCAACGGGTTAGACCCTAACCAGATACTGGAGGTTCGCAACTTGATAAAGGCCATCGCGCAAGAACATACGGTGTTGCTATCTACCCATATCTTGCAAGAAGTACAGGCCATGTGCGATTATATTTGGATGATTAATGAGGGACAACAGGTTTTTTCCGGCACCGTTGATGAGTTTGACAGCTACATTACACCCAATAGCTTAATTGTATCCTTTGCAACCCCCCCCGCTCCAGATAAGCTGGAAGCGATTCATGGCGTGGAGGGCGTTGAGGAGGTCAGCTTCAAGACATTTAGGGTTCGTTACAGCGATGAGGGCGAAGTAACAGAAGCGATTGTAACGAAAAGCGTGGAAAACGGATGGCATTTGAGGGAAATACGGGTGGAGAAGATCTCCATGGATTCTGTCTTCGCCGAACTCTCGAAAAACGGTAAAAAATAAAGGGAAACTCTTTAATTCAAACATTTATATGAAACCGACATGATTAAAATAATCATTAAACACCCTTGAAAATGATTATTTTAAATATCAAAGGTTCCATACATCTAAATGTAAAAAAATAAAATAATCGTATGAAAGCAATTTGGAAAATAGCGAAAGCGGAACTTAAATACCTGTTTTATTCACCTGTCGCATGGTTGATTCTCGTGATATTTGCCGTTCAGGCGGGATTGGCTTATACCAACGTGTTTGACGGGTTCATACGTAATAAGTTGTTGGGGTACCAGCTTAGTAACTTGACCTATTACAATTTCGCTAGCAATTGGCGAGGGATGTTCGTGATTGTTCAAAATTACCTGTACCTCTATATACCACTGTTGACCATGGGCGTGATGAGCCGCGAGTTGAGCAGTGGCTCTATCAACCTGCTGTACTCATCGCCCATTAAAAATTCGCAGATAATATTGGGTAAGTACATGGCTTTGGTGGTTTTTTGTCTATCCATCATCGGTGTTCTGGGCGTCTATTCTGTTTTCTCCATCGTGACCATTGAAAATGCAGACATCCCGTTAATATTAACGGGTCTCTTGGGCATTTTCCTCCTTATATGCACCTACTCGGCCATCGGGTTGTTTATGTCGAGCCTCACCTCGTATCAAATCGTGGCCGCCATAGGCACCATCGCTGTTTTGGCCGTGATGAACTACATAAGGCAAGTGGGGCAGGAGATCGAGTTTGTTCGCGATATCACCTATTGGCTTGCCCTGCCCGGGAGGAGCAATAATTTCATCTCCGGCTTGATTTGTAGCGAAGATGTGATCTACTTCCTCGCTATCATTTGCCTCTTTTTAAGCTTTGCCGTGCTTCGCTTGAAAGGGAGACGGGAAAAAGGGACGTGGTACGGGACCACGGGCAAGTTTATAGGGGTGTTCCTGGTAGTCGCGTTCATTGGCTACTTTAGTGCTCGCCCACAATTCATGTTCTATCACGACTCCACGAGAACCAAGCAAAACACGCTCACGCAAAACAGCCAGGACGTGATTGCCAAGTTAAAAGGAGGACTTACCATTACCACGTATAACAACCTGCTGGAGGAGAATTACTGGTATGGGTTGCCCAGAAGCGTAAAAAGCGATATAGACAGGTTTAAACAATACACCCGGTTCAAACCCGACATCAAGCTGAAATATGTGAACTATTATCACCGGGCGGATAACCCCCATCTGGATAAGCGGTATCCCGACCTAAGTGATGAGCAACGGGTAGATACGCTGCGTAAGCTAAATAACTGGAAATTCAAAATCACCCCACCGGAGGAGGTAGCCAAGACGGTGAACTTAGAGCCTGAAAAATACCGTTTCGTACGCCTGCTGGAGAGAGAAACCGGCGAAAGAACGTTTTTGCGTATTTTCAACGACATTTATAAATTCCCCTTCGAAACCGAAATTACAGCAGCCATGAAGCGGTTGGTAATGGATGACCTGCCCATCGTGGGGTTCGTAACGGGGCACGGAGAGCGGAGTTGCTACGATGCATCGGACCGGGGGTACCAGTTTTTCGCACAGGAGATAACCTTTCGGTACTCGTTGATTAATCAGGGTTTCGACTTCATGAATATTTCGCTGAGGGAGGAGGTTCCCGCCGCGATAAAAATGCTGGTTATCGCCGAACCTCGTGCAGCGTTTAGCGAACAAGAGATGGAGAACCTTGATAAGTACATAGAGCGGGGAGATAATTTGATGATCTTGGGAGAACCGGACCGCCGTGAATTCGTCAATCCTATTACCGAGAAGTTTGGTGTGACCATGATGCCGGGCGTGGTAGTAAAGCCGGGTAGGATTATCGAACCGGAAACCAAGGTGGTGCATTCGTCGGGAACGAATAAGATTGACACGATACCTGCCGTGACCATTGATCCTGAACTCATGGTGGAGGCCCCTCTGGACACGGCTTGGTCATACCACCTGAAAACCATGGCGCAACGCGAGTTCGTCTTGGCATCACCCACCTTTTCCGCCCTGCAATATGACACTATTGGAGAGTATAAAGTGGCTCCACTGTTCCGCGTGGATAGCTGCTGGTCTGAGGTGGAAACCACCAACTTCGTGGATGATACGGTAAAGTTAAATCCCGAGGCTGGAGAGAAACTAGACAGCTTGGTACTGGTGGCCGCCTTCTCGCGCGACGTGAACGGCAAAGAGCAACGGGTGATGATAACGGGTGATGCCGACTGGCTCAGTAATAAGGAGTTGGGGACTTCTCGCAACCGAATAAAGGCTTCGAACTACTCGCTGATCAACGCGGCGTTCTTTTGGCTTTCGCACGAGGAGGTACCTATCGATATCAGGCGACCGAGAACTTCGGATAGAGATATACGATTGGGCAAGACGGGCTGGGCGATTAGCAAACCGATCATCAATTGGGGTTTCCCGGCTATCTTGCTCGTCGTGGGCTTATTAATCTGGGTTAGAAGAAGGGGTAGATGAGTTTTCTTGTTGATAAACAGTCTCTTGATGATTTAAACGTGTTCGGTAGGCACGGGCGCGATTCGATATACACGCTCTTTTGCCATACCTATAGCCGAGAGGGGGCAACGTTGCTGGAAGAGATGTTTCGTTACCCGCTTAGCAGCGCGGAGGAGATCAATAGCCGTTCGGGTATCATACAGTTTTTTCAGCGGCTGGAGATGGACTTTCCCTACCCGGGACATCTTTTCGACGCGGTAGGTTTTTACTTGGACAATACCGATGCAAGGAAAAAACTCGCGGCCGAGCAAGATACCCTGAACAGGAAGTTCAGAAGTGCTATCGGTGCCGAAAACGAGTATGAGCAGATTCACAAGGGGCTTACTTCGCTCATTGAAATAATAAACATCTCCAAGGAGTTTATTAGAAAGGTGAAGGCGATTCCCGGTCACGAGTGCTATAAAAAGGATATCGATCAGTTTGAAACTATTTTCAAAGAAGCCAATATCGGGTGGACGGAAAATGAAACGGGTAAAAAGCGATTGAGTTACGCGAAAACGGCCGCGTACGATAAAATATTGCGCTACGATGAAAACGCGGCGATGCGCAAATTGCTGCATTTGATCGCTTACCTGGATATTTACATATCGGTAGGCAAGATCGCCAAGAAACAGTCGTTTGTTTTTGCACAAGCGGTTGATGGCGAAGATAACATGTTGGACATAAAGGGTGTCTATCACCCTTACGTGCCCAACGCTGTTAGCAACGACCTCTTTATAGATAAAAACAGCAACCTGGTTTTCCTTACCGGCGCAAACATGGCAGGGAAATCCACGTTCATGAAATCGCTGGGGATAGCTGTTTTTCTGGCGCACGTGGGATTCCCTGTACCGGCCCAATCCATGACCTTTAGCGTGCAAGATGGGATGTTTACCACCATAAATCTTGCCGACAACCTCAATATGGGGTATAGCCATTTTTACACGGAGGTGATGCGGGTAAAAAAAGTGGCGTACGAAGTAGCTAAAGAGAAAAAATTTTTCGTGATTTTCGATGAACTGTTTCGGGGTACCAACGTGAAAGACGCGTATGATGCCACGGTGGCCATATCGGAGGCTTTTTCAAAACGGGGCAAAAGCACGTTCGTTATCTCCACGCACATTATCGAAGCGGGAGAGGTACTACAGGAGCGGTGTGAAAACATACAGTGCATATTTTTGCCTACCGAGATGAGGGGCGACACGCCCGTTTACACGTATACAATCCAGCCGGGAATCACGGCCGATCGTCACGGAATGGTCATTATACAGAACGAGAAGATTATGGATATATTGAACGGTTAAAAAGTTGGGATATAATGAGTTTCGTAACGGATAAACAGACACTTGCCGATTTAAATATTCTAGGGAAATACACGCCCAATTCCATCTTTTCACTCTTTAACGAGGTGGTTACCTTCGGTGGGGAAAAACTCTTGGGCAAGAGCTTTCAAGAGCCGCTGGATAATGCCGAGGCGATTAACCGGAAGAGTCGGTTATTCTGTTTCTTTCAGAAAGGCAATCACCAGTTCTCGATAAACAGAGAGGGGTTCTCCATTGCAGAGCAATACTTGAGTCACGCCGACTTCTCGAACCCCGTCACCGCTTGGGCTAATATGCTGCGGATATACCTGCTATACCGCATAGGGCTTGATAAAGAGTATAACATGGTTCGGAATGGCTTAAAAGCCTCAGTAAGCCTGTTGAAGCAGCTGCGCGATCTGTTGAACGGGATTGAGCACAAGGCCAAAGAGGTGGGGGTCGAGAACTTGTACGCGGATAATTGCCAGCTGTTTCGTACGATTATCAACGACAAGCGACTGGAATGGATAGAGACCATTACCCCGGAGAAAGATTGCTCGCTCATTAAACTGGCCAAATATGATCACGTCCTGCGCTATTCAATGAAAGATGAGATGAGCCAAGTGCTCGATATCATCTACGATCTGGATATGAATATAGCGGTGGCCAACGTGGCCGAAAAAAGGGGGTTTTGTTACGCCCACGCGGAGGCGAAAGAGAAGAATCACCTGTTGTTTAAAAACGTGTTTCATCCTGCCATAAAAGATGCCGTGGGTAACGATATCCAATTTCAGGGGAATATGAACGTCGTTTTCCTTACCGGGGCGAATATGGCAGGGAAGTCCACCTTGATGAAATCCATCGGCGTGGCAACCTATCTCGCCCACATGGGATTCCCTGT
Source organism: Bacteroidales bacterium (assembly GCA_012838585.1). Classification (GTDB taxonomy): domain Bacteria; phylum Bacteroidota; class Bacteroidia; order Bacteroidales; family Dysgonomonadaceae; genus Proteiniphilum. The sequence goes on along the minus strand of DUPB01000142.1, from coordinate 15,981 downwards.
TCCGGCAAGCGAAATGAGGTTCTCTGTGAAAGAGGGGATGTACACCTCCATCAACGTGCCCGATAACCTCGAAATGGGATATAGTCACTTTTACGCGGAGGTGTTGCGCGTTAAAACGGTGGCCAAAGCGGTTGCGTCAGATAAGTACCTGTTGATTATTTTTGACGAACTGTTTAAAGGCACTAACGTGAAAGATGCCTACGATGCTACCGTTGCCATCACGGAAGCGTTTTCCAAAAAGAACCGTGGTGCCTTTATCGTGTCAACCCATATCATGGAGGCGGGTGAGACGTTAAAGGAGCGGTGTGATAACATGCAGTTTCTTTACCTGCCCACGGTAATGAAAGGTAACGTGCCCGTCTATCCCTACAAGCTGCAGGAAGGGATTACTGATGATCGGCACGGGATGATAATTATAAACAACGAGAAAATATTGGAGATCATTAAAGGAGAAGAATAAAATGTGAAATCACAAAATTAATCGGTTATGAGAAGACTATACACCCTGCTGGTAATCAGCTTTTTTTCGTTTACTTGCCTGTTCGCTCAGTACAATGCAAACGATTATTTCCCGCGTGACACAACAGTGTTAAAAGGGAAGTTGGATAATGGACTCACCTATTACATTAAAAAGAATAAGGAGCCCAAAGAGAGAGCCAGTTTTTACATCATTCGCAACGCGGGAGCGTTGTTGGAAGAGGATCACGAAAACGGGTTGGCCCATTTTCTGGAGCACATGGCTTTTAATGGCACCAAGCACTTCCCCGGAAAGGGCATTATTAGCACGTTGGAGCGGTACGGGGTGAAGTTCGGGGCCAACCTGAACGCGTATACATCGCTTAGCGAGACAGTGTACAACATTAGCGATGTGCCCACCAATATTCCCAACTTGCTGGATACCTGCTTGTTGATATTAAAGGATTGGACCTATTACCTGTCACTGGAAGAGGAGGAGATTGATGCCGAGCGGGGGGTTATCGTCGAAGAGGCACGCCAACGACGAAACGCGAACACCCGTACCCGGGACAAAATTTACCCCGTGCTGATGAAAGGCTCAAAGTACGTTACGCGCGATGTTATCGGTTCTATGGATGTGGTCACCAGCTTTGATTATAAGACGCTACGTGATTTTTATCACAAGTGGTACCGCACTGACTTGACGGCCATTGCCATGGTGGGCGACTTTGACCCAAAGGTGATGGAGGAAAAGTTCACAGCCATGTTCTCGGATGTACCTGCCGTTGATAATCCCGAGCCGGTTCCCTTTTTCGAGATACCCGAGCACGATGAACCCCGCTTCGTGGTGGCGACGGATGAAGAGCTGCGCAACTCTTCCATTCAGTTGATTACCCTATTCCGAAACGAGGTGAAGCCGGAGGAGATGAACTACGGGTACTTCCGCAACGCCTTTATCGAGAGTTTTTATAACGCCATGATAGCCAACAGGGTGTCTGAGACGATGACGAAGCCTAATCCCCCTTACATGGGTGCGAGCATCTCTTGCGGTGGATTTGTTAAAGGGTATAAGGCCTATTCCATTACCGCTAACGCGATGCCCGATAAAGAAGACGTTGCCTTACGGGCTATATTGACGGAAAACGAGCGGGTGAAACGATTCGGTTTTCTGGATAGTGAGCTGGAACGGGTCAAGGTTAACACGCTGGCCAATCTTGAATCGAGTTACAAGCAGCGAGATAAAACAAAGAACGATCAATACGTCTCGCCCATGAAATCAAACTTCCTGCAAGGGAGCCCGATAGTCGATTTCGTGGATTACTACGGGTTCGCGAAGGTGGTTATACCCACTATCACCGCGGCCGAGGTTTCCGCTAAAGCGAACGAGTGGATTACCTCCAAAAACAGCACGTTTATAGTTACCGGCCCCAATAACCATAAACACCTTACCGAGGAAGAGGCTTTTGAAATTATAGCCGAGGTGCTAAACGATCCCTCTATCGTGGCTTATGAAGATTCCGTTAGTCTGGCCGAAAGCTTGATCGACGAGGATTTGCCGGGTGCTACCGTCACGGCAGAGAAAACGCTCCCGCGATTCGATGCCGTGGAGTGGACACTGTCCAATGGGGCGAAGGTGGTATTTCGAAAGGCCGATTATGAAAAAGACCGCGTTGCCCTCTCGTCTTATAGCCCGGGAGGTACCTCGTTGTACGATGTGGATCTCCTCCCGGCGGCTAATAACGCCTCGGGCTTTGTGGCTTCGTTCGGTAAGGGCGACTACGATCCGGTGACCTTGAGTAAAATGTTGACCGGGAAGATCGCCAACGTGAGCCCCGGTGTTGGCTCGCTATACGAGTCGGTTAACGGTGCCTGTGCGCCAAAGGACTTTGAGACCATGATGCAGTTGGTGTACATGACTTTCGAGCAACCGAGATTCGATCAAACGCTATATGATAACGCGATGGAACGATCGTGGCTCTCGCTAAAAAACAGGTATAAGAACCCGCAAAATGTTATTCAGGACTCGTTAAGCCTGATTCTGTCCAACTACCATCCGCGGACGCGCCTGTTGGATGAGTCCTATTTAAACGATATCAGCTTAGAGAAGATACAACAGGTCTACACCGATAGGATAAAGGACGCTTCCGACTTCACTTTCTTCATCGTTGGGAATATAGAGCAGGAAACGGCAAAGGCTATGGCACAGAAATACATAGGCTCTATCCGGAGTGAGTACCGCGATGAGAAATGGGTAGACAACAAGGTTAGAGGCCCCAAAGGGAAAACGGTGAAACGGGTTGGAATCAAGATGGAGGAGCCCAAGAGCACGGTTTTCGTTCGCCTCAGCAACAACAAGCTTAAAGTAACCCCCTACGACCAAATCTGTTTTTCAGTTTTGCAGGGTGTCTTACAGTTGAGGTACACGGAGAGCATTCGTGAAGAGGAGGGAGGTACCTACGGCGTAAGGGTAGGGGCAAGCAGCTCCCGGGAACCGACTCCGAACTTCGTGCTGGAGATGTCGTTTAATTGCGAGCCTGAACGAGCAGACGCGCTAAAGCCCTTACTGTATAGTGAGTTGGAGACTATTGCCAAAAAAGGCCCCAAGCAAGAGGAGCTAGACAAGACCCTAGAGAATATACGTAAAAACAGGGAGCAGTCGAAACCCCACAACGCGTATTGGATGAACGTTATTTACAACTATTACCGCACGGGAGTGAATAACGATGACCCCAAGAACTTTGAAAACATCGTGGATAAAATAACGGTGAAAGATATCCGGAAATGGCTGAGGAAATTTAAACGCAAAGCCGATGTGGTGGATATCATATTCTATCCGGAATAGATCGATACAGATTAACTAATTGCACTCTACTTTTATAAATTACTTCAAACAGCCGGTTCGTGAGAATCGGCCGTTTGTTTCATTAACCGCGATAAAGATCTCATGAAGTTTTGTGATAAGCAGGGCATGTATGTTAATGGCGGGCTGCAAGAAAAGGCTTTAGTGAACTATTTCGTTAAGCCAAACGAGCAGAAGACAAGTTTACTTGGATTATGCCTTGGCGAGAAATAGTCTAACTTTAGTGAATGATTAAAGTGAGTTCCATACACTGAAATGTAAAAGAATAAAATAATCGTATGAAAATTGTAAAAAATGTTGTACCTTGGTGGCCTAAAATAGGTAAATAAAAATCAAGAAGCTTAAAGTTTTATGTTTTTAGTGGTTCTCTGGCTCCTCCCTGCTTCTAATTATACAAATTTTTATGAAAAATCAAAGAGTCGCGTTATTACATTGGTTGGTCTTTGCTGTAGTTTTGTTGTTGGGTGCGTGTAAAAAAAACGCACCCCCTGTCTATGAAGAGAAAAAACTTAGAGCTGAAGCCCTGTTGGATAGTATAAGTAATCTTTTAATTCAGGATCCCGAATCTGTTATAGCATTGTCGGACAGTATATTGAAGATAGCCATCGAGTTGGACGACGACTCACTAAAATCTGCCGCGTTAATAGAAAAAGGGGGAGTTTATATTGAATTGGGAAATACTTTCGCATTTGATTCCTGTTTACATGCCGCGTTAGCTATTCAGTTTGAAGGGAGTGAGCTACTTCATGCTGAGACATACACCATTCTTGCCGATAATTATAACATTCAAGGAGATTACACGGCTGCATTGCAACTTGCTCAAAAAGCCGATAGTTTAATATGTATTCGAGAATGGAGCCCGAAAACGACGATGATTCAATATAAAGTTTCGCTTCTTAAAGGATTTGCATTCTTTGGATTGCACCAAAACGACTCCATGCAATGGTACATGGACGAAGCCTTAAGCTTGGCGAGAGAGTTGGAAGTTGAAAACAATATCTTATTCGTGTATAGTTATTTGGGCTATTTCTATTTTCAACTATCAGACATTCCGTCAGCCGAAAAGTATTTATTGGAAGCTTACGAATGGAGTAAAAAGGCGAATAATTACGATGCGATGTCTTCTATGTTGTATAGCTTAAGCAGCACGGCAATTGGACAAGAGAAATACGATAAAAGCATCGAGTATTGCCAAGAAGCGTTGCGAATTGAATCGGAGCAAATGAAAACAGAGAGCAAAATGCCTTATATATACGCCAACATGGCTGAAACCTATTATTATACACAAGAGTACGAGAAGGCTGTTGAAAACGCTGAAAAGTCTCTTTCTTTCCCCCAGTTAGATACCATGCAAATGGCGGCGACATATGCTGTATTAAGTCAAACATATCTTATGATGGATGATTTCTCGGCTGCTTTAAATCATGCCCAAACAGCCTTGAATTTCATGGGAGAAAACAGCACTGACTGGATGAAGAAAGAGGCTATTTTCAGAACCATCTCCAATAGTTATGAAAAACTCAGGGATTATCACAACGCGCTCAAGTATGCCAAACTATCTTCAGTAGCCAGAGATTCGGTGCTTAGTAAGGAGAGATACGGGACGATACATGAGCTTCGGACCAAATACGAAACCGAGAAAAAGGATTTGGCACTTCAAGCCGCCGCGTTAACCATCAAGTCGCAAAACCAAAAAAACCGATGGCTAATCGTGTTTTTCATACTGTTATCATCACTTTTCACGCTCTATTTTTATCATTACCGCAAAAACCTTAAGAGCCAGATACTTTTAGCGGAACAGGGGAGTAAAGTCGCCAACCTTACATCCAGAACTTTAACGCCAAACTGTGGAAATGACAATAATGCCAACGGCCTGTCTGACGAGAAAACGAACGAGATACTGCTTCGGCTGAGGGAGTGTATGGAGGATAAGAAGATGTTTAAAAATCCAACCCTCACGCTTGATGCCTTAGCCGAAGAGTTGGGAACAAACCGCTCCTATCTCTCCATCGTGATTAATAGCCGCATGCAGAAAGGATTTACCGAATATGTGAATTTTTATCGGGTGGAAGAAGCAAAAAAACTATTGCGCGATACTGACAACAAAGTATCTTATATTTCAGCGGAGTCTGGCTTCGGTAGTCCGCAAACATTTTATTCAATTTTCAAAAACGTGGTACAACTCACCCCCACCGAATACCGGAAAACACAAAAAAAATAGTAAAAACAGTAAAAAAATGGCTGGTGAACGATCTAAAAGTTATCCGAATTGATCAATTCAGATAATTTTTTGATAATTTGTTAATCGTTTACGAAAAGGTTTTGTATACATTTGCAAGGTTGGGTTTTTAAATAAAGTTAAATGATTGACAACACCAGAGTGTTGTACTTTACACCTTTCTTGTGGATTATACATTTTTTAAAAATGTCAATGCCTTCGAATTATAAATATGTGTGATTTTATTCAAAATAATGTTTGCTTTGTAGCGTAGTGCGTACGGCGTATCCCGAAAAGCCGAAGAAGAGTAGGGGTTTTTACATTTTCGTTTTTATGAGAAAAAATATTCTATTTCGTTTGGCAACAGCAGTTATGTTGTTTTTATTATTGTTACCAAATACACTTTTAGGGCAAGATACCGGGACGGCAACAGTTCGTGAAAACAATCCTTTACGTAATTATTTACGACCTTCTATATCGGTACTCTATATTTATAGAGGGGATGATTCCAAAATAAAGGAGACAATAAAGGCGATCAGGGCTAAGGGTATATCTCGCAAGTTTGATGTAAATGAGACATCGACTGATTTGATTGAGTTTGACATGGAGGCTCCAATCGACACTCTAGAGTTGAAAAGGTATTTAGAGGAAAACTTTGCAAGGGAAATCGTGTCAAACTGGTTTCCTCGTTTTATAAGTGAAGAGGAGGGGTATTCGATGGATGTAATCGCAGAGCGTGGAATGTTTTCTGCCACTGACGCAGATGTAATAGCCTCTCGCTCTTCCGTACGTCAAGAAGCCATGTTGAAAGACGCTGGTTTAAACTTAATTGATCGGTCTTATATTTTAATTTACGATATTACATCCCTTGAAACAACTAAAGAGGGGGATTGGATTGCCAATTGTGACGCGTACATTTACAAATTAGACTGGAGTGAAGAGGTAAGTGAAACCTTTTATCAGCAATGGGGTAATCCTAACGCGATATCAGAGACTCACTTTCCTGTAGAACTCGTATCGGCGATTAAAGATGCTAAGCAATTAAAAGGTTTAATGGGATCGGAATCACGGTCAAGTGAGGGAGTTATAATTACAACCCGTGCGCAGCGATTGGCAGAATCAATATACGAAAACGCCGATATTTATGCTGCTCAGTTTGTAGAGGATTTCAAAGCGAAGGCACCGGTTTATTCCATAAGGCCAATAACATCGAAACTAGGTGAAAAGGAGGGTGTAAGGCCTGAAAGACGTTATTTTATTTATCAGCTTGAAGCGGATGAACAGGGTGACGTCTTGGCTAAAAGAAGAGGAGTTGTGCGTGCTTCAAACAAGATAGCGAAGAATGATTCGATAGCAACTGGAGATTCAGAGCTGACACGCTTTTATCAAATTCAAGGAGGAAAGATATATGAAGGTATGTTGATGCAGGAAAACCCGGACTTTGGAATCGCCTTTGGAGGCTATTTTACCTTTAATGAAGCAGGTGCTTTTGCTGAATACAATATTACGAAACTGATATCTCAATTTTTCCCAAACAATCCGATATTAGGTGGAAGTGTCTTTATTAGAGGTGGTTATCCTTTTGGTCAAAAACAGGAATCAGATCAACAACGGCTATATGTAGGTTTTGGTGTTTTGAAAGAATTCAACTTCATGCGTTTCCTTACACTTTCACCCTATTTGGGATACGCGGCTGCACCGGAAGTTAAAAAAGATGGGGTGGTTGTACAAGAGCAGCTTGTAGGCTTTATAGCGGGAGCTAAAGGGGGAGCCAACATAAGCCCTAAAATGAATGTTTTTATCACGGCAGATTATAACTCTTTGAAGTCGACTATTTCTGAGTATTATAGTCTTGAAAAGAGCATTTCTAGTTTTTCTTTAGGTGTAGGCTTTCAAATTTCATTATAATTTTTGTTGAAATGATGCATGTATAAGGAATTTTTAATGTATCTTGTGTGGTTTTAGTATTGTTGCATCAGGGGTGTTTGCACCTGTTAAATTTAAACGTATATGAAATCATTGAAAAAAACTGTACTGTTGAGTTGTGTCCTATTGGTAGTTCTTTCTTGTGGATCATCCAAACAGGCGTCAAAGGACACCGACGCCTTTAGATATGAAATCGTTTGCGAGGGAGTTGGTACTCAGGGTTCTAACTTGATAAAAGTGTACTCCTATTCCAAAAAACCGGTTGTAGCTATAGAGAGTGCTAAGAAAAATGCCGTGCACGGCATTTTGTTTAAAGGCTTTACCGGAGCCAATGGCTGTGCTGCTCAAAGGGCATTGGTAACACCAGCGGTGTATGAGCAAAATAGAAGTTTTTTCGACAACTTTTTTGCTGATAACGGCAATTATTCCCGTTACGTATCGCTGTCAAGTGACGGTTCTATCGATTCGAAGGACCGATTAAAGGTTGGTAAGGAGTATAAAATAGGGGTGATTGTATCTGTTAACACCGCTTCTCTTCGCAGGGACCTAGAGAATGCAGGGATAATAAAAAAGTTGAGCAGTGGTTTTTAACCCCCAACCACATTAGATTTAAGTTGTAATAAAACTGTAAATGAAAATGAGAAATATATTTTCACTGCTTATTACATTGGTGTTTGCCATTCTCTTTTGCTCATGCAAGAATGTGTCGCCAAATCCCAATGCAGGCTATTATAAGTATGATGTTATATGCATAAACAGCGAAATGGATGGTTCCATAACCGTTAAATCTTACGGGATGGGGAAAAACAGGAAAGACGCTGTTGATCAAGCTATGAAAAATGCTTTGGATGCTGTGATGTTCAAGGGAATAAGGGCAGGTAACGAGAGTGAGTGTAACTTGGCACCTCTCATTTATAGTGAGCAGGTTAAAAAAAAGAATGCAAAGTATTTCGCGACCTTTTTTTCAGATAAGACCAAAATATATAAATCTTATGTATCTGCAAAAAAAGACGTACGTTTTGGCAGGGCTAAAAATGCGATGCTCGCGGACTCTCAAATAGTGTACGAGGTCATTTTAAGGGTATACGTTGATAACTTAAGGGATAAGTTAATTATAGATAATATAATACCAAACAGATAACGAAATGAATAGGAAAATTCTTACTTTAACACTTGTCTTGTGTTGTAGCTCATTCCTTTTTTCACAGGCGAAAAAGCCAACTATCATGGTTGTTCCATCTACAACTTGGTGTTATGAAAACGACTGTGTCACGTTTTACGACAATTACGGGGAAGAGGACTTCGTACCCAATTTTCGCAAGGCACTTTTAAATTCAGATTTAAAACTCGCGATTGTTAAGCTAGGAGAGCTGATGGCCGAAAGGGGGTTTCCTCTTAAAGACTTGGAGCAAACAACCAAAAGTATCAATCAAAAAACTATTGAAGAGCAGGCATTAGAAAGTAAAACCTCGGGATCGCCTATAGCGGTGACCGCCTATGAGGAGATTATCAATCGGGCTAAATGCGATATAATCATGGAGTTGACTTACACTGTGAATGAAAGTGGACCTCGAAAAACCATTAGTTATATATTAGCCGGGAAAGATCCTTATACCAATAAACAAATAGCGGCGGCTTCCGGTACGGGAGCTCCTTCCTTTTCGGCAGACGTGGTGGTACTTTTAGAAGAGGCTGTGCTTAATTATATGGATGGTTTTACGTCACAGCTTCAAAGTTACTTTGATGATTTGTTTGAGAATGGTAGAGAAACGGGTGTTTCAATAAAACGTTTTGCCAATTGGGATGAAGATTTAGAAAGTGAATTTGGAGGTGAAGAGCTAAATGTGATTATTGAAGAGTGGATGGAGGAAAATACTGTAAAGGGGAGATTTAATATAACCGACGCTACCGAAAACATGATGATTTTTGAGCAGGTGCGCATACCCCTATATGATGCCAGGGAAAATGCGATGGATACCCGTAAGTTTGTAAGGGAGCTACAAAAGTATTTAAAGTCCACCTATTCGATAGACAGCAAGCTTATAACAAGGGGTTTAGGTGAAGCACAATTAATACTAGGCGAGAAATAATCTTGGCAAGAGCAGCACGTGCCAATTCGATTTCTTTAAAACTAAAAGGTAGAAAAAATGAGATATCTAAATTTATTTATACTGTTTTGGGGCATTATTACTGTTGTGAATGCCCAAGAGCTTTCTCCAAGCAATCAGATAGCTATCGCCACGGATGATATTTACTCGACATCTAATATCCCTTCTTCGATAAATAGTCAAATGCATCAGCAGCTTTCCGCTTTACTTAGTAGTGTTGGCATTGGTAGCGAATCCTATTACAATCGCTTTATTATTAGACCAACCTATGAAATTGCAAGTAAGGAGGTAATAGAAAGTTCTCCTCCCAAGTTCGTGATTGATGTCAGCATAGGGCTATCAGTGGTTAATACTTTCAGCAACAAGGTGTTTGCCACTTATTTGGCAGATTTCAAAGGGATTGGAAATTCGGAGGGAAGGGCTATGGCCGCGTCTATCAGGCAGCTTAGAAAAGAAAACGCTCAACTCTCTCGCTTTATTAATGATGCCCGTAAAAAAATAATTGATTATTACGATTCGATAGCAGATAGAATAATTAAGCAAGCTTATACTTTAGCGTCAATGAATCAGGAAGAGGAAGCGCTGTTTCAGCTAAACGAAATCCCAGAAGAGAGTAAAAGCTACTCCAAGGCGCTTGAGGCTATGGTCGCTATTTTTCAGCAAATGTCTGATCGGGAGTGCAGTGAACGTTTGCTACAAGCCAGGGCGTTGTGGGCAGCTTCCAAACACGGATCAAATTTGGGTGAAATCGTTGAACTCATTGGTGGTATAAGCCCCAAAGCCTCCTGCTATAATGATGTAAAAGCTTTCATAAAAGAAGTTGGTAGGAAAACAGATTTGATCGAGAATAGAGAATGGCAATTGTTGGTTAACCGGGAAAAGAACCAACATGCTTTATATATGGCTCAAATCGAGGCTGCCAGGGCCGTGGGAATAGCGTTCGCGAAAAGAAATACTCAGCCGCAAATTAATATAATTCGATAAGGGTTTAAATTAAAGCGTTGTTGCTAATTAATGCAGTTATGTTAATGTTCAAGCATGACTGCAGGTGTTTTTTATTGCATTTTGTAATAGTTTATTTATGTGGTTTTTATGAAAATAAATGAATTAATCGCGTTATTTTTAACCATTGTCTTTTTTGTTGGATGTAAAGAAAATCTCCCCCCTGAACTAACGCCCGAGGAGATAGAGCAACAGCAAATAGAGGCGATCTTCAAGGTGTTAGACGCCGTTGACCCGATTGCAGATGAAGCCCTTAAATCGGATAATCCTGCTGAAGAGCTTCAAAAAGTTGCCGAACAATTTAAAGATAATCCTGAAATTGAAGACATTTACTTTGAGAGAGATAAATTGGTGCTAAAATTTAAAAATGCCGGCTATTTTTTTTGGTTGATAAAAGAGAATATAGCGACATCAACCAAAGCATTACAATCTAGGTGTGATGCAGAGTTAATAAAAACGACTAAGAGTTTCGAAAAAAAAATATATCCGAAAATCTTATTCATTTATCGACATACTCTTGATCCAGATAGAGCAGTACTAAATGATTATACCCGTAACTATATTAATAATAAAATTGAGTTAGGATATAACATAACACCTGTATATGGTGAAAATTTTGATTTAGATTTTGCAGCTTCAGGCTTAGCAAGTTATGATGGAATCTTTATTGGTTCACATGGAACATTTGATAAAATAACTAATTTGACTTGGATCCTTACTGGCGAGAGAAGATCAAAAATAGATATAATTCAGTGTTTGAAAGAGTGGAATAAAATTGCGTTTGAAATGTCAGAGGATGGTTTGTATGATATTATGATTTCACAAAAATTTTTCGATGACAACTATAATGACGCAGTTTTTCCTAAAAACTCTTTCATTTATTTAGGAGCATGTCAAACCATGATGGATTCTAAAAATAGATTTGCTTCTGTTTTACATAGAAAGGGAATAAGTAAAATAGTGGGATACAATAACTCTACGATGTCGAGAGTGAATGTTTACAATGCACATGCAATATTGAATAAATTACTCGTTGGTGAGTCATACAATGATGCGTTTGCGTCATTAAATGAGTTGGGATGTTATGCGCGAAGAAAAGGAGAAGAAAACTCTTTCGATATTCTTCCTCCTGATAATGGAAATAATGGTGTAAAGAGGCAGGAAATTTATAAATCTAATCGCAAGACCTTAGATTATGAAACGAACTTGGTCTCCTATCCCGCCGATACCGATTTTCGCTTTCATTTCCTTAAACTGGCTGAAGAGAATGTCTCTTTGCCGCTTGCGGTAGGTCATGTGAAAGAAATTGCCATATTGTCGGGCAGTAATAATTACGAGGTAGTAAGCAGCGATAGCCAAGTAGCAACCGCATCCGTAACCTCTGAAAAAGTCACGATAACAGCTCTCGCGGAAGGTCAAGCAAGGATTACCGTTACTGATAAGGATACCCAGTTGACCTCAATGCTCGATGTCGTAGTGCGTACCAAACAAAAGCACAAAATTGAGGAAATTATACCTGAAACTTACTTAGAAGTACTGGAAGATTTAGAGTTTCCCATTTACGATGGAGAAAATCCACCTATCATCAATGGGACATATGATATTTCACCCTTGATATTAAAGGCAACCAATAAAACGAGCGATTTCCCGATAGGACACAGGTTTGCAGATGCAGTATTGAGGTTTTATAATCAAAATAACGAGACATTTGAAATACAGGTCAAGGAAAAATATGACACTCAGGAAACATCTTCTATACAAACCGCCATTACGTCGGGTGATGGCTCGAACTTCACCGTTTATGGAACGGTAAAAGCGGTTGAAATAGATAATCCTAGCGTGTATATTGTGACGGCTAGTGTTTATTCCGGTACTTTAAACAGTGATGGCAGTATAAAGGATTTTGCGATGTCTTTTATCTGTGTAGATAAAAATGACCCTGAAGGTAAGTATATTAATAAGGGTGATGCAAGGGTAGTAATTGATGGCGATTATCATTCTCCAAAAACCACATGGACCTCAACACGAAGTTGGAGCGTGGATGCTCTCCCAACGATTACGGCCAAAAGGGAGTGATTTTTCAATTTAGTTCATATATTCAATCATCGTTTTTATGAAGAATAACGGAAGTATGGCTAGAAACATGAAACAAATTCTTCTACTACTATTGGTAGGTATAGCGTTGTTTGCATGTAAAGAAGAAGCAATTATTTCCACCCCGGAAGTAGTTACCGGGAAAATTTCAGAGGTAACCGTTGCATCCTTTGCTTACGAGGGAAACGTTGTTGCCGATGGGGGGGATGATGTTACAGAGCGTGGTGTTTGCTATAGCACTCATGCCACTCCTACCGTTGCCGACGTGAAAGTACAAAACGGGAATGGTGTGGGAACGTTTTCAGGGACTGTAACAGGCTTAGATGCCGGGAAAACCTATTTTTTGAGAGCTTATGCCGTAAATTCAGAGGGTGTTGGCTATGGAGACGCTCAAAAGGTAGAAGTGTTGAAATATGAGACGCTAAGAGGAGCGGAGCAAGCTTATCCCGGTGTTAAAGGAGAGACGGTTACTGTCAATTACTTGGGAAGCACCATCACCTGTACCCAAATTAAAGGCCAGCTGTTTTATCAAGGAGATATCCTTATCAATCCAAAAATAACCAAAGCCGTGGGCGTTGATCATGCTTCCTGGAGGTGGGATAACAATGTGGTTTACTATAAAATAGACCCGGGATTTCCTCGAAAAGAAAGGGTGGCGGAAGCATTAAGTTTTTTTGCCGGTACAAACATAATATTTAAGGAGAGGACGAATCAACCCAACTACGTTCTGTTTAAATACATTCCTGATGCGGGATGTTACTCGTACGTGGGTATGATTGGAGGTGAGCAGGAGATCGTGATTGACACTTGGGGTGAAGCCGGTAGTGTGGCTCATGAAATTGGGCACGCCATTGGGTTGCTACACGAGCAATCGAAGCCAGACCGAGACCAATACATCAAAATCTTGCATGAAAACATTATTCAGGGTATGGAACATAACTTTGACATTTGGCGAGGACCTGTTAATTTTTCAGAAGGCTTTGATTTTAATTCACTGATGTGTTACCACTCATGGAGTTTCACCACTGACTGGAATAAGCCGACAATGACAAAGTTGGATGGCTCCACGTTTAATCCTCAACGCGATTACCTTACCCTAAAAGACTTGGAGCTTATCAATTTGCTTTATCCACCCTTGGCGGATTTAACATTAAATACTCAAGCGTTAACCATTACCGAAGGACAATCTGCGAAAATAGTAGTTAGCGGCGGAAGTGAAAATTACTCCGTTTCCTCCGGTAACCCTGAAGTGGCCACCGTAACGCTCAACGGGAAGGAAATCACCATCAATGCCATGATCCCCGGAATCGCTACTATCACCGTTACTGACGTTCTTACCGATAAAAAGGTCGTTTGTGAGGTAACGGTGGAAAGGAAAGTGATCCCCGTCACGGGTGTATCGGTTACCCCCACGTCCAAGACCCTTACCGAGGGTGAGTCGTTCACCCTGGTTGCGAATGTTCAGCCCGCTGATGCTGACAACAAGTCGGTGACTTGGAGCTCTTCCAATGCGAGCGTTGCCAGCGTTGACGCATCCGGGAAGGTGCTTGCCCTGAAACCAGGGACGGCCATCATCACGGCTACCACGCGAGATGGTGGCAAGACGGCCACCTGCACGGTAACGGTGGAAAGGAAAGTGATCCCCGTCACGGGTGTATCGGTTACCCCCACGTCCAAGACCCTTACCGAGGGTGAGTCGTTCACCCTGGTTGCCACGGTTCAGCCCGCCGATGCCGATAACAAGTCGGTAAGCTGGAGTTCATCCGATGCCGGTGTGGCCAGCGTTGACGCTTCTGGGAAGGTACTCGCCTTGAAAGCTGGTACGGCCATCATCACGGCTACCACTCAGGACGGTGGCAAGACGGCCACCTGCACGGTAACGGTTGAAAGAAAGGTGATTCCCGTTACGGGAGTCTCGGTTACCCCCACGACTAAGACCCTTACCGAGGGCGAGTCATTCACCCTGGTGGCCACTGTTCAGCCCGCCGATGCCGACAATAAATCGGTAAGCTGGGGTTCCTCAAATACCAGCGTTGCTAGCGTTGACGCTTCCGGGAAGGTTCTCGCCTTGAAGCCCGGCACGGCCATCATCACGGCTACCACGCGAGATGGTGGTAAGACGGCCACTTGCACGGTAACGGTTGAAAGGAAGGTAATCCCCGTTACAGGCGTCTCGGTTACCCCCACGACTAAGACCCTTACCGAGGGCGAGTCGTTCACCCTGGTGGCGAATGTTCAGCCCGCTGATGCTGACAACAAGTCGGTGACTTGGAGCTCTTCCAATGCGAGCGTTGCCAGCGTTGACGCATCCGGGAAGGTGCTTGCCCTGAAACCAGGGACGGCCATCATCATGGCTACCACGCGAGATGGTGGCAAGACGGCCACCTGCACGGTAACGGTTGAAAGAAAGGTGATTCCCGTTACGGGAGTCTCGGTTACCCCCACTTCAAAGACAATCACCGAGGGTGAGTCGTTCACCCTGGTGGCGACTGTTCAGCCCGCCGATGCCGACAACAAGTCGGTAAGCTGGAGTTCCTCAAATACCAGCGTTGCCAGCGTTGACGCTTCCGGCAAGGTAAGTGCCTTGAAGCCTGGCACGGCTGTCATTACTGTTACCACGCAAGACGGAGGCAAGACGGCCTCTTGTACGGTAACGGTTGAAAGAAAGGTGATCCCCGTTACGGGAGTCTCGGTTAACCCCACGTCTAAGACGATTACCGAGGGCGAGTCGTTCACCATTGTTGCCACTGTTCAACCCGCCGATGCCGATAACAAGTCGGTAAGTTGGAGCTCTTCTGATACCAGCGTGGCCAGCGTTGACGCTACCGGCAAGGTTAGTGCCTTGAAGTCCGGCACGGCCATCATTACTGTTACCACACAAGACGGTGGAAAAAAGGCCTCTTGCACGGTTGTAGTGGAAAAAAGGAAAGGTAATGGAAGCATAGGAGACGTTGAAGGTGAAAAGCTGTAATGGAGTTAAAAGTCAGGAAAACAAAAAGCGAAAAAATTTAAACAAATGAGATACATTTCAACCATATTTGCCACTTTCATGTTGTTGTTGGTAACCGGGTGTGTTGATAACCACTTTGTACCCGAACAAAATGTCAACAACGAGTACACGATCGTTGTCTCCGCGCGGATGCCTTCAGACAACAACGGTTCCTCTCGCGTGAGTCTCGAAAAATCATCTGAAAGCTTAGCCCTCATTGCCAAATGGAGTGAAAATGATAAAATCAAAATGTTTTTCGCACAAGAGGGCAATGTGTTTGAGGGTGAAGAGGCCACGTTGTACGATATATCTCAAGATGGTAAGCGAT
>DUPB01000141.1 GCA_012838585.1 Bacteroidales bacterium | reverse complement strand
CGATGGCCCCTTGAAGAGGCCCCACGAATGAGACAAGACTTCACCCGACTTAACTTCGGATGGTTGGGCTACTTTTTGCCCAGTGAGACCACCGTGGGCACGCAACCCGATATGCTGGAGTTCGTGACCTCGAAAGCGGCCTCTTGGGACTGCCCCATCTCCCTGCATGCCAACCTGAAAAGGTTCGAAGAACATCCCCGCACGGCCGACAACCTGGAGGTGATTCGCCGTTGGGAGGAAGTGAGGGCGACAGACTGGCTCACGGAAACAGACAAAGAGGCGTTGAAAGAGGGTAGCCGGGAATACCACCTACTCATCAACGAGCAAGGGGAATATGAACTGGTGGAGTATGAGCATATCCTCACCGCCGCTGCAGGTAACCGGGAACTGCGTGCCTTCCTCTTCAACAGGGGGGGCGACTGGTACCTGCGCTATTGGCATATCGAGGGCGATAAAAAACTACAACTCCCTATCTCTCCCTCCCGGGCAACATTATACAAGCAACTGGATAAACCAGAAGCTTTTTTGTCAACCTCCCAAACGGAGGTTACAGTCCCGCTCAACGATTGCCGCTACATAAAGGTGACTGACTACACGAAAGAGCAAATCGTGGACATCATGAACCACGCGATAATTACAAATTAAGTGACGAATATATGGTAATCAAAGAGAACCCTTTTATTCGCACGATCAGGCACTCCGCGGGCACTTTCCTGAAAGGCTGCCTCGCGCTCATACTGCTTACCGGCTCACTTACCGCCTTCCCCCAACAGAAGGCGACTATCAAGGAGGTGAAGAAGCAGATGAAGACCTACCCCTTCTTCGATCCCAACCCGATAGCCAACGCGGGGAGCAACCTGTACCCCTACTTCCGTTTCGACGGCTACTCCGCCAAAGGCGTGGACAAGGGGTGGACGATGGTCGAGATGGAGAACGACTACATCAAGGTCACGGTAGCCCCTGAAATCGGGGGCAAGGTGTGGGGCGCCATAGAGAAGTCCACGGGGAACCCTTTCCTCTACTACAACCACGTGGTGAAATTCAGGGATATCGCCATGCGAGGCCCGTGGACCTCGGGCGGCGTGGAGTTCAACTTCGGGCTAATAGGCCATATACCCACCACCGCCACCCCGGTAGATTACACCACGCGGGAGAACGAGGATGGCAGCGTGAGCTGCTTCGTGAGCGCGTTGGAGTTGATGACAGATACCCGCTGGATGGTGGAGATTAACCTGCCAAAAGACAGGGCCTACTTCACCACGCAAGTATCGTGGGAGAACAGTTCCGGGATGAGCCAACCGTTTTACAACTGGTCTAACGCGGCCTACCACGACGGGGATGACATGGAGATGATCTTCCCGGGGAGCGCCTATATAGGCCATGGGGGCGATGCTCACCCTTACCCGATCGACGAAGAGGGACGGGACCTCTCGTGGTATCGCAACAACAATTTCGGTGACTCCAAATCGTACCACGTGCTGGGCGGGTATTCCGATTTTTACGGCACCTACCTGCACGACAGCGATTACGGGTCGGCTCACTACGTGCCGTACGAGGATAAACTGGGCAGGAAGATATTCATCTGGGGGTTATCCCAGTCGGGCATGATCTGGGAAGACCTGCTGACCGACAACGATGGGCAGTACGTGGAGTTCCAGTCGGGAAAGCTGTTCAACCAGCCCGGGAGCAGCAGCGCCAGAACCCCGTTCAAGCACTCGAGCTTCACGCCCTACGGCATGGAGAGCTGGGAAGAGTACTGGGCTCCCGTGAAAGGGACGAGGGGCATCACGCTGATGAACCCGCTAGGATCGCTCAACATCAGCGACTCGGGCGAGAAGACGGTCGTGGCCTTCTGCCCGTTGCAGCGGGTGGACGAGCCGCTAACCGTCCGCGTGAACAACGAAACGGTCTACAGTACCACGCTGGAGTTGGACGTGCTGCAGACCTGGAAAGTGGAGCTGGAGTTACCCGGATTGCCTTCGGACGACTTGGTGGTGGAGATTGGCGACCAGAAACTGGTTTACGACGACAAAGCGTACAACTACCAGGTTGAACGACCGCTCACCCTGCCTGCCGATTTCGATTGGAACGGCGCCTACGGCCTTTACGTGCAGGGAGAACAGTGGTTGAATCAAAAACGATACGAGCAGGCGGAAGATTGCCTTTTGCGATCGCTCGAAAAAGAGCCGTGGCTACTGCCGGCATTGCAAAAAATGGGATTACTATACTTGCAGCGCGGTGATTACCAGCGCTCCCTGGACTACTGCAAAAAGGCGCTGCAACTGGACACCTACAACGGCGAATCGAACTACCTCTACGCGATGAACCAGTTGAAGCTGGGCCATCTCTTGGACGCCAAGGAAGGCTTTTCCCTCGCCTGCTACTCGACCGCAAAGAAGGGAGCAGCACTAATCGGGTTGGGGCAATGCTTCTTCCTGGAGGGGAACATGAAAAAGGCCGAGGAGTGCTGGCACGAAAGCTTGTGCTACAACAGCAAACGGGTCTTCCCGAAAGAGTGGCTGGTCACCCTCTACCGTGTTACCGGTCAAACCGGTAAAGCCGCCACGCTGGTTGAAGAGCTGTTGCAAGAGTACCCGTTGAACCGCGCAGCCGCTTTCGAGAGGTACCTGCTGACCGGGAAAGAGACGGATGCCTCCGCGTTCCGCGGCACGGTTACCAACGAGCTGCCGTTCGAGACCTACCTTGAGCTTTCGGATAGATACGCTGAGCTGCAACTGCTTCGAGAGGCGGCACAGGTGCTGCTGCTCGCGCCGGAGCACCCCTTAGTAGATTACCACTTGGCCTACCTCTACCACGAGCTGGGCGACGAGCAAAAGTCTCAACTCCACCTGAACAGGGCGGAAAGCAGTTCACCGTTCCTGGTTTTCCCGCACCGCCTTACCACGCTCACCTGCTTAGAGTGGGCGAACGGGGAGATGCGGTCGTGGAAAAACGACTATTACCGGGCGCTGCTCTACACCCACTTCGGGGACAAGGAGAAGGCGTTGGAGCTGCTTAACGGTTGCGACGAGGCCGACTTCGCCCCGCTTTTCGTGGTGCGCGCGAGGATGAAGAGCGGCGAAGAGAAGTTGCAAGACCTGCTCACGGCCGAACGGTTAGCTGCCGACGACTGGCGTATCGGCATGGAGTTGCTCTCTTTCTACCAGAACGCGAACAAACCCGAGGTGGCACTAAAATATGCCGAGAAGCATTTTAACCGGGACAAGAGCAACTATAGGATCGGGCTGCGATACGCTAAACTGCTGTCAACCTGCGGTGAGTACGATAAGAGCTTGTCGCTGCTGTCGAAGCTGATCGTCCTCCCGAGCGAAGGGGCCTCCGAGGGGAGGGTCGTCTACCGACAAGCACACCTGATGAAAAGTATTGACTGCCTGAAGAGAGGCCGGCATAAAACCGCGCTGAACCACCTGCAGCTGTCGTTGCTATGGCCGGAAAACCTGGGCGTCGGGAAACCTTACGAGGAGCTGATCGACCAACACTTAGAGGAGTACCTACAAGGGGTTATCCTACTGAAGATGAACAAAAAAGAACAGGCAGCGACCTGCTTCAAAGAGGTGGCGACGCGAACCGCGTTCGCGCGAAACTCGAACCTACTGCTCAAAGCGCTGGCGCTTAAGAAAACAGGCAAAGTAGCAGAGGCCGACGAGGTGATAAGCACATGGGAGGAAAACGGCGAGAAGCATTACGTGAAAGAGTGGTGCGTAGGGTTCTACAAAAACGGCTCCGAGTGGGCGAAAAATCAAACCTCTACCCACGTCGCATCGAGCAACGAGGAGGCCAAACCGTGGGAGGTGGCCGCTCAACACGATGGGAACTTCGCGTTTATACTTGCCCTACTGGACTTCCTGTAAGCCTAACTCGTCACTAAACTTAAAAACAATTTTCGGTAGTAACCTCTTTTTTATAAAAAAGTTAAAGTATGGAAAACAATGGTTCACAGAAGTTTTTGGACGATAGGTTGGCCCCGATGCACTCGGCAGAGCATATCCTAAACCAAACCATGGTGCGCATGTTTGGCTGTCCCCGTTCAAAAAACACCCACATAGAGCGAAAAAAAAGCAAATGCGACTACCTGCTTCAGGAAGCTCCCACCGCTGAACAGATCACTGACATCGAGGAACGGGTCAACCAGGTAATCGCTCAAAATGTACCGATCACGGAATCCTTTATGAGCAAAGAGGAGGCAAAGGGTAAAATCGACCTCTCTAAACTGCCTCCCGATGTGACCGAGCCATTGCGGGTTATCCATATAGGCGATTACGATTCCTGTGCCTGTGTGGGAACACATGTTAAAAACAGTGGGGAGATAGGGCGTTTTACCATCAGCAGCAGCAGTTATAGTGATGGCGTTTGGAGGGTTAGATTTAAACTATCATGACTTGACCCTTGCATGTAGCTGTTTTCAAGGCTTTTAAAGTTCACACGCTAAAAAGATTACAGTAACTAAAAACAGTTGCAATTTCAATCAATAAAACAACATATAAAAAAGATGTAAAAATGAACAAATCATTAAAAAGAATGGGCTTTGTCCTGCTCATGTTGTTGCTTTTGGCCCCTACGGCACAATCGCAATTACAGCAGACGTGGATCAAGGTGAATGTAGCAACCGAGAACAGTAACTGGACCTACTCTTGCGGGGAGAGGGTAAAATTCAAGGTTTCCGTCACGAAAAACAGTGTCCCTATAGAACAAATTGCCATCAGTTACGAGGTTGGCCCGGAAAAGATGGCTGCAACCAAGAAGGGAGATGAAGTACTTAAAAACGGCACCATGGTTATCGATGGAGGCTCTCTATCTGAACCGGGATTTCTGCGGTGTACCGTAACGACTGAATACGAGGGTAAGAAGTACACGGGAATGGCTACCGCGGGTTTTGAACCTGAACGGATTACACCGACCGCGGAGCTACCGGAGGATTTCGTCTCTTTCTGGCAGGAAGCCAAGAGGGAGGCTGCCAAAATCCCCATGAATCCAATCATAAAGTTATTGCCCGAGCGTTGTACCGAAAAAGCGAATGTTTACGAGATAAACATTCAAAATTTTCGTTACGGCTCACGCCTCTACGGGATTCTCGCTGTACCTAAAGGCGAAGGCAAGTATCCTGCCATACTTCATGTTCCAGGTGCCGGTATTAGGCCCTACGCGGGCGATATTTATCGGGCCGAAAGGGATATCATCACGCTGCAAATAGGTATCCACGGCATACCTGTAACGCTTGACCAATCGGTATATACTACACTTGGAAATGGGGTGCTCTATAATTATTTCTGTTCCAATCTGGACGATAAAAACAACTACTACTACAAACGGGTATATCTCGGCTGCGTGCGTGCCATAGACTTTCTGTTTAGCCTGCCGCAGTTTGATGGTAACAACCTTGCCGTGAGCGGGGGAAGCCAGGGTGGGGCTTTGTCTATTGTGACGGCGGCACTGGACGACCGTGTTAAGGGATTGGTATCCTTTTACCCCGCGCTATGCGATCTGACCGGTTACCTGCACAATCGTGCCGGTGGCTGGCCGCATATGTTTAACGGGGCTAATCCAAACGACCCGAAAATCAAGAGACAGGTTGAGACAAGCAGCTATTACGACGTGGTTAATTTCGCACGATTCGTTAAGGTTCCCGGTTTTTACTCGTGGGGCTATAATGACCTTACCTGTCCCCCCACCTCGTACTACTCCGCTTACAACGTAATTACGGCACCCAAGGAGCTGTCGCTATTTCAAGAAACCGGACATTGGACCTACCCCGAACAGTGGGAGCAGGCATACGGGTTTCTATACCGTCTATTAGGAAATTAGTCGCTATAGGTCTAAATACATTTACACCACCTGCTTGGTAACCCGGGCAAATAACCCTTTTCATATAAACAACTTATCGCAATGAAAAAAGTACAACACCTTATAATTATCGCCCTGCTGCTCACGGCATATTGCGGGCATCTAGCTGCTCAACATACGCGGCAAGAATTTGATGTTGATCTTTGGCCAAATGGCCTTCCCAACAGCAATGGAGTGGATCACCTACCCTATGACGAAAAAACGTATAACTACAAACCCTCGTTGAAAATATTCCTGCCATCAGAAGAGCTGGCCACCGGCCGTGCCGTGATAGCCTGTCCGGGGGGAGCCTATCACGGCTTGGCCTATGGACATGAAGGGTATGATTGGGCTCCCTTTTTCAACAAGCTAGGGATAGCCTACGCGGTGCTTAAATACCGCATGCCCCGAGGAAACCGCGAAGTACCGTTCTCCGATGCGGAAGAGGCACTTCGGGTGGTTAAAGAGAACGCGGCAGAGTGGCATATCAACCCCGATGATGTGGGGATAATGGGGTCATCTGCCGGCGGCCACCTGGCGGCCACCATCGCCACACGTAGTAAACCGGAGCTGCGACCGGCTTTCCAGATCCTGTTTTATCCGGTGATCACCATGGACAAAACCTTCACCCATATGGGGTCGCGCAATAATCTTCTTGGGACAGAAGTCTCGCCGGAATTGGAGGTGTTATACTCCAACGAGAAACAGGTCACAAAAGATACCCCGAGGGCGTTGATACTCTTCGCGGATGACGATGACGGTGTCCCCCCGATTAATGGGGTCTATTACTACCTGGCTCTAAAGGAGCACGCCATTCCCGCTTCGATTCACATCTACCCATCGGGTGGTCACGGCTGGGGAAGTTTAACTTCCTTCAAATACCATAAAGAGCTATTGCAAAATATCGAAGCCTGGGTAACAAGTTTTTGATGACTCGAGAGCCGCTACCTGGTTTAAGAGCCCATAGCCTTATCGGACTCGAAGATGAGCTTGTGGGTTTTTAAAGCATCCTTCAGACTGGTAAGTGGCATCTCCTTACCTTCATCGATGGCGTTGAAGAACGCCTCAAACTGCACCTGGTAAGGGTGGTCGGTAACATCACCCGAATCAAGCAGTTTCATCGACAGTTCGCTCCACCTGTTTTTATCAAGGGATTTTAGCTTCGTCGAGTAGAACTTGTTGTCCAAGAGCGTCCCCTCGCTGCCAATCAAATGGAAGCGGAAATAGTAGGGTTGCAAGCAGTCGATCACGGAAGCCACTTTGCCTACCGCGCCATTCTTGAACTTGATGATGGAGACAGAGGAAGAGGGGTATTCATACAGGGCGAAATCCTTGTTGGAGGAGTTGGCACCGAAGCTATGGACCGACTCATACTCATCACCCATGCAATAGAGTAGGGCATCCATGGCATGACATCCCGCCGATAAAAGGCTGCTCCCTGCCGCCTCCTTTTTAATATTCCAACGGAACTGGTGGTACCAAGGTCCCACACCATGATAATAATCCACCTCGGCATAGTGTATCTCACCCAGTAACCCCTCGTCGATAACCGACTTGATGGTTTGAAGCTGGCCGGAAAAACGACATTCAAAGCAGACACAGCTCCTTACCCCCGCCTTATCTACGGCACGCTCAACCGCCAGGCAATCTTCCCAACTCAACGCGATGGGCTTCTCGATAATGAGGTGCTTGTTGGCCTCGGCGGCCATAATGGCCTGCTTGGCATGATCGGCCGGGTAGCTGCAGATGGATATGATATGAATATCCGGATTGGCCAACATCTCGCTGTAATCGGTATAACACTGGATGGGAGTGCCATGCTTGGCGCTCAACTCCGCGGAGTCGAGGTTACGTGAAGAGCAGACCGCGGTAACCTTTGCCAGTGAAGTATTGTTGATAGCCTCGATATGGGCACCCGCGGCCCAACTATACCCTACGATTCCTACATTGTATTTTTTCATCTTATTCCTATTTTATGGGTTGATTAAACATTTGATTTACATGAATTCTCTTTTGGTCATCTATTCCGCGAAAACAACCACTCGCTAAGGCTTGAAGTCATTCACGGAGAGGGAAAAGATCGACATAATACCCCTTCGCTTGCATGAAGAGCTGCTGATCCTTTACGGGATCTATACCACAAACGTGCTGTAAAGTGAAATCCATCCCTTTTTCCATGTATTGCTCGAAGAGCAGGTCTTCCGGTGCCCTATGCCCGTTCTCATCCACGGCTTTAAAGGTACACGCGTAGAGCATGGCCTTCAACATGTAATCATACGGCATTCTCGAAGCGATCGCGGCGCGTATGGCTCCCATAAAGCGGTCATCGGGTCCCAGTTTCCTCGGGATATCCCGTCCCACCCTGAAAAGGGTGTCTTTCAGCGCCCTGTTTTGAAACCTGAACAGCAAATCATCGATGTGCTCCGCCAAGTCGCTGGCAGTAAAATCATCCGGGTACATCCTCAAGAGGGTATCTGCCGATTGCAACATCACCTCTTTGGCAAACTGCATGACGCTTTCGTCTTGTAACACCTCGTAAAGGTAGGTGGCGTCCGGCTGCTTATAGTAGCCGTAATAAGCTGTAGTGGTATGTCCCAAGTTGTGGATGAACGCTTTCCTATCCACCCACGCCTTGATATTCTCCTTGGGAGCCAGCCCTTTAACGTTCGGTATCTGGTTCTTGAACCCCTTTTTGTTAAGGATTAACTCGTTATAGGGTTCGGCAAATACCGATAAGGGGTCTCTCCTCAGCTCATCGGCCGTCATGATGGGTACCATCTTCCCAATGCTTGTTTCAATCAAGCCTACATAGTCGTCAATGGGAAAGTCCGGGGCGAGGTGCTGTTTAAGTAGCCCATACATGAACTCATCTGCCGAGCGCATGTTCTCGGCAATGATGATATCTATAGGTCGCCCTTCGTGGTATTGAAATCGCTTGGTCAACCCCTTGCTGATGGTGGGAATGATTTTCTTCAAAGCATTTTTCCCAACGGAGACCGCCATGATGGAAGCACGTGTAATCTCTTTGATCACCGATGGTTCATCCGCACCATGAACGGCCCTTACATTGGGTATGGATAACCGCTCTTCCCGCGGTCCCTTGATAACGACGGTATAAGATCTCTCCCGATTTAATGCCTCCACAAGCTGAAGGTCGATATCGGAAAAGACCACCTCGTAACCCGACAAGCCAAACAGCTGGCCGATGAACGAGCGCCCTATCTTTCCGGCCCCAAAGATCAGTATCGATTTTCTCTCCTGCAACTGCTTACGATTTAATTTGCTCTTGATACGCCTTGAGGACGGGCATCATGAGTTGGTACTTCTCACCCGGGTGCTGTTCAAAATAGGTGCCGCCGATATACAAGCAGGCGTAACCACCCGAAACGATGCCCAAATTGCATGCCTCCTCTATATCCAACCCCTTCTCTCCCCTATCCAGTTGCTGTATCAAGGAGGCAATAACGCCACCCACGAAATTGTCACCGCAACCGGTAGTATCTCCATGATAACCCTTCTCCCTGATTTTCCGCGTAATAAACTTTGAAACGGGAAGTTTTTTAACCCCTACGCTTCCGAACAGGTCATTCTCCGCGTAGAGCGAAACCTCTTTGGGCCCGTTGGTGATGATGACAGCCCCGGTCTTTTTCGCGATGAAGAACTCCATAGCCTTGTCCAGGCTCTTCTCACCGCTCAGACGCAGTGCCTCATCTCGATCCACGATTAAAAGATCGATATGCTTGTAGCTCTCATCACTCTTTCCCAGCGGCCATCTTTGGCGCGGGTTTGCTTTCTCGTTCACGAAGTCGAACACCGTGTTCACGATGGTGATGCACCCATGCTCTTTTGATTTCCGAAGCAGTTCGGTCAGGTGTTGATGTATCCGTGGAACCAGCGCAGTCCCTCCAAACACGACGATGTCCGAATGGAAGAAGTCGGCATCAAGCTCATCGGGGAGATAGTCCCACGCCGAGCCTATCGAGTTCACAAATACCCTCTCTCCATGGCCGTCATCGTAGTCGGGATCTGAAAAAACATCGGTAGAAGGGGTCAGGTTCCCAATCTGTTTGTACTGTTCTATGTTTACCGGTAATCTTTGGAGGGATGACCTGAGAAACTCTCCATTGTGATCATCCCCTCGACATCCGTAGAACCCTATCTCGCAACGGTTGTTAAAGGTCATTTGCGCCGCGTGGATAAGGGCCACGATACAGGGCCCGCCCACGTTGATCTTGTCGGGCTCCCTACCCTCCGTGAGTTCCGCGAGGACGGCTTGAAAATCTTTATCGGCAAACGCTTCAAACTCCTCTTTAAGCACCAGGTGTCCCGGGCTCAGGCCGCCATCCCCCCTCTCTTTAGAAGCGTAAGCGAGGAAAGCGTCCGAGCTAAAAGAGATGTTGTTGTAGAGCCTGTCGACCAGGCAGCATCCAACTCCTGAAACACGAATTTGTTTTTTCATACGATTAAAACTATTATTTTCAAATGTATCGTATGGAACTCGCTTTAATCATTGTCATGGGTGTAAATGATTTACATGCTCGTTTCATGCACCTATCGGATCAATGTTGTTCATGATAAATATTCCCGAAACAGTAGTCCACGGTTCGTGAAAACCGTGAACTACTGTCGGCCTATTTACAGGTGAAAACAGGAGAGACGATTAGTGCATCTCCGTTCCACAGTGTCCGATTCCCCCTCTGTAATAGTTAAACTGAACATTGGGGTGGGCAGCAAGCAGGGACATGGGTACCGAGCTATCCATGATCTTTTTACCGATCATCAAGGCGGTAAGCCTTTGTCCAAACGGGTTGTCATGTACGCCGGCCTGCCAGATTGAGACCTTTTCAGTCTTCCACGTCTCTACCGGTCCCACCGTAACCGCACGGGTAGGAATTCCGGTGACCACGCCCCCGGCACTGGTCCTTGCATTCTGCATGCAGGTGACCGGATGCAGATCTACTACTCGGGTACCCAGCTTCAGGTACTCTTCCGGGGAGGGTGGGTTGTCTTTGTATGCCCCCTCACGTTTAACGGGATCGTTAAAAGCCCAATGCTTCACATCCCCCTGTCCCCCCTGCATAAGGGCGCAGCGAATACCGCTATTCCAGGTCTTAATGTACTCCGTGGTATCTGCCTTCGGGTAATGGATGTTGGCTTTCGGTATGCGCAACTCCTTATCAATGCGGTTAAACAGCAAATCATCATAAGCCCTCACGAAAGAGATGGGGTTGTCGGGACTAATCTCTTTATCCCCAACGACCCACTCGTCCATGCTCCAGAAGTGGGCATTGGATAGATCCAGCTTCAGCTCGTTAACAAGGCGGGCTACCAGCGGCAATTGCTCGGTGGGTCCGATGGGGCCGCAAATACCTACCGGTTCACTATCGGTAGCCTGTTTCCAAGCGGTAATGTACTCGAGGGCTTCAGCCAGGTAAAAATCCTCCAGGGTGTCGTAGAACACCACTTTGAAACCCTCCCTGGAGAGCCCGATCATATCCTCGGGGGTCAATTTCGCCGCGTCTTTTAAAATCTCATCATCAAGGGTGGTGAAGTCCCACCATCCCGGGGCTAACATACTTAATTTTCGTGCCATACTGTTTACTTTTTTTACATGAATAATTATCGGGTTAATATATACTTTTTCAATGACTCAGCCAAAACATTGTCATGCGGGAAACCATGTCCCAAATGTTGCCTAAATCCCTCCGCGTACTCCACCTTCACCTCTTCGCCTCTGAGTCGTGCAAAGCGCTTCATCGCGAGGATGTACTCATCCATCTTGTGGTGTTTCAGCAGCCAGTTCCTTTGGCTGGCATGTGTTCCAAGCATCTTCTCCTTCACGGGCATGGTGGTGGTTATATCCACGTAGAAGGCGGGATCAATGGGATTCCCCAGTTTGTCCATCCCATCCATCGCGTCGCAGTAATAGAGGTAGGGGGTAAATTCAAACGGGGGCTCACCGGTCTCCAGGTTCTTTATCCCGGCTGAGAAGCAGGCAGTCACCACGATCTTGGCGGTTGTCTCGTGATCTACCATGTAATCCACCGGGCTGGCGGTAATCACAACGGTGGGCTTGACCTTCCGGATCAATGCCGTCGTTTTCGTGATCGACTCTTCGTGATACAACACGAAAAGGTCTTCCAGCCCTACGCAGTAATATGGGGCGTCAATAATCTTCGCCGAGTTCCGCGCTTCAGACATCCTAATCTCGCTAATTTCCTGCTGGGTATGCTCGGCGCTACCTTTATCGCCGGGCGTCATGGTGGCCATATGGACCTCCCAACCCGCTTCTTTCAATAATGCCAGCGTCCCGGCGCACATGATCTCGGCATCATCGGGATGGGCAAGAATAGCCAATACTTTTTTATCCATTTCGTTCATTTAATGTTATTCACTTTACTTCGCATGTTGTTTACAGCTTTCAGAGCGAAGACCTCGTGAATATTTGCGATAGGCCGAACGCAGAGTCAAGCTTGCTTGAACTATGCTGAGGCGAGCAAATATCTACTGCGTGAAATTTCGTGGGAACACATCCTGCGAAGATTGCGTTAAAAAGAAAAGCTGTTTGAGCGATGTGAGTCGCGAGTTATTTTTCTTTTAGCAATCAAGCAGTAGATGGGTCACGAATATTTGCGATAAGCCGAAGGCGGAGTCAAGTTTACTTGAACTATGCTGAGGCGAGCAAATATCTACGTTGTGCAATTTGCGCAAGTCGAGCCTGAAAGCTATAAAACAGTTACATGCGAAAGCTCAATTATTCATACTCAATCCCTACAATTTTCCCGGATCTTGCCGACTCGTAACAAGCCGCAAGGATCAGCTGATTCAAACGACCCACCTCATCGTTATTTACCGGGGGTCGGTTTTCCCGTATCGCCGAATTGAACTCCTCGATCTCGGCCCGATAGGTGTTGACGGGTGGGGGCGAGATCGTTATCCCGCTACCACCCTCTCTGCTCTGCGCGGCATCGTACCCCGCGTCATCAGCTTCTAAGTACGCGATCATCTCTCCAGCCTCTCCCTGCCCAATCGTGTTCTTGGCAAGGATGCTCCCTTTAGACCCGTACAGTTCCAGTACATTTTGGCTGCTGCTGTCAGGGATACAGAAGAAGGTGTCAACGGTAGCCATGGCACCTCCTTCAAAAAGGAAAGTAGCTACCGCGCTATCTTCAGACGCGTAGTCGTGGATATGGTTGTTGATGAAGCAGCTAACGCTTTTAACCTTACCAAAGTACATCTGTAGCAGGTCGATGCAATGCCCACCCATATCCATTAACGAACCGCCTCCGCCCAAGGCCGGCACCTGTCGCCACGCCCCCTCGATAGGAGGATACCAGCATGAGAGCTGGGCTCTCCCGTAAACCGGCTTACCCAGCTTGCCCTCCTGTATGAGTTGCAACGCGGCTTGATGTTGCGAATGGAACCGCATCATGAGTCCCACCCCCAGGAGTACCCCGGCCTCTTTGCAGGCAGCGATCATCCGGCCGGTCTCCTCGACGGTCATGCCCAGGGGCTTTTCGCAGAGGATATGCTTCTTTGCCCGGGCGCAGGCGACCACCTGCTCCATATGCACGTAGGCAGGCGAAGCGATGTACACCGCGTCAATGTCGCTGGATAGAAGGGAGTCAATGCTTTCGCAGGCTTTCGACCCGAATTGGGCGGCCACCTCGCTGTTTACCCTGGGATCAGTATCGTAAACGGCTATCAGCTTGGTGCTCTCCGCCTGCATCAACCCTTCGGGAATCGTTCTCCTGCGGGCAATCCCCCCGGAGCCTATCACGCCCCACTTTATCACTTGTTTCATACGATTAGTTTATCTTTATTATTATACTTTTTCAGACACACTACAGGCAACCTCCTCTTCGGCTTTTCTCTTGTCTATTCTATAGTCGATGATGGTAATGATCAGTGTGGAAACAAAAATCAATACCCCGCCAACGATCGCCAAGGGGTGGAGCTTCTCTTTCAACCAGATGGCCGCTATCGGAAGACCAAAAAAGGTGATCAGGTAATTGGATAGTGCGACCTGAATGGCCTCGAGTTTCTTCAGCGCCTTGAAAAACAGGATCATAGAAAGGAAGTTGTGGAAAAATGTCAACAACGACAAGCCAAGCCATGTCTGCGTGGTAAAGGATGGAACCCGGGCAAAGACATCCCGCTCAAAATACAACACCAAGGGGGTAAGAAAGATGACCATGAAGAGATAGGTAAAGAAGACCATCTCCACCGGCGTGAAGCGCTCAATGATCTTTTTACATCCGGTATTGTAGAAAGCGTTCCCTATGATGGCAAGCAAAATGATGAAGTTTCCAATCACGTATTGGGAACCGAAATTGGCTCCCTTCAAATCGTTCATCGAGGCCAGCAACACCCCAACGATAGCAATCGCGAAGCTGATCCACCTTACCCTGTTCATCTTCTCCTTTAATATTAAAAAGGCAAACAGGGCCGTGATCACCGGCAAGCTCATGGTCAGAATGGCTGCATTGCTTGCCAAAGAGAGCTGCGTCCCCTTGGTGACAAACACCTGAGCAGGAAAGGTACCCAACAGTACCAGCAGAACAAAGACCCGTATATCTTTCCACGACTTCTTGCCTTTGACAAACTCTTTCCGTGCAAAAGGGTACAAGAAAATGGTGGCAAGCAACATAGGGCCCCAGACCGTGAAAAGCGGGCCCACCTGATCTTGGGTAAGCTTGATACAGGTGAACTGAAGTGACCACATCAGGTTGCACGAGAAAAGCAATACCCAAGATATAAGTGTGCGTCTCATATAGTTTCCGTTACTGTTACTGTTACTATTACTATCACTTTTTCTTTGACAGCAAAAGTTTTACACTACTATTTCCTCATTTCCTTGACTACCTCGATAACCGAATCAGCCATATACTCTAACTGCTCCCGGGTGAGGGGATAGAGGGGCAAGTGGGTGAACTTGTGGAGGAAAGCCTCTTCGGCATTGGGACAACTCCTCTTTATCGCCTCCGTGTCATACCCGAACTGCTTCAGGTAGGAGAAGCGATACAAGGGGGCAAAGTGAGGAATCTGCGTGATCCCTTTTTCGCCTATCTTTACCTTGAAGTCCTGAATGTCGCCGTTCAACTTGCGCCAATCTAATTGCAGCAGGTAGAGGTGGAAGGTCGACTTGATATCTTCCGTGTCAAACGGGCAGGGAATAATCTCCTCTACCTCCTTGAAACGTTCGATCAGGTAGGCGGCATTCTCCCTTCTTATGTCGATGATTTGCTGGTTCCTCTTGAGCTGTTCCATCAGGGCAACAGCCTGTATTTCCATTGGGGAGTGGTTCCCGGCCATAGAGAGATGTCCGCCTTTCCCTTTCAGGAGGACCACGTCATAGAGCCACTTGTCGATGGGATTGGAGATATCAAAACCACCGAACCGCGCTTTAGGAAAGTCATTCCCATACTCGGTGTTGGTAGTGATAAGGCCACCTTCACCCAGGGAGGTGATGTTTTTAACCTCATGGAAGCTGAACGAGCCAAAATGGCCGATGCAACCCAGCGCTTTCCCTTTATACCATCCGCCGAACCCATGGGCCACATCTTCGACTACCGTCAGGTCATGCTCCTCGGCCAGCTTCATGATCTCATCCATCTCACAGGGGTATCCTCCAATGTGCACCGGCATGATCGCCTTGGTCTTTTTGGTGATCTTCCGCGCGATATCCTTCGGGTCGATGTTCAAGGTGAGCGGATCCACATCGGCCAGCACCACCTTGGCACCTATGACTAAAGGATAGGCGATGGTTGACAGGAAGGTGATAGCCGGTGCGATCACCTCGTCACCCGGCTTCAGCCCGGCGAACTTCAACCCGATCTCAAATCCAGCGGTCGCGTTGGTGATAAAGCAGGCATGCTTCACCTGGAGGTACTCCTGCATCTTCTCTTCCAACGCTTTCACATTATCCCCCAGGGTTAGCTTGGAGGCATAGACCCCCTTCCCTGCCAAATCCTGCAAGGCTGACATCACCTTTGACATTTGATTATCGTAGGCACTTGGGTCCTCTCCAGGCTGAATCAAAAACCTGAGCATTGCCTCAATGTCTGACACGGTTACACTCTCGCCTACCGCTGCCCAAGGAACGCGGGCATCACCCGTCTGATAGCGAAAATCTGATTTCTTCTTCTCTTTCTCTTTCATAACCAAAATATTTTTAAAGTGTGAATATTAAATAATCCGTGAATGAGTCGCTATATTGTTGTTTTACTCCGGCGCACCTAGCAGACCCTCGTGATGAAAAACGGGTTTATACCCCTTTTCGGTCAGCCACCGAATGGTCTGTTCAAGCCTTTGAAAATGATCCGGCAGATAGTTGGCGTAAAATGGCCAAAAGTACTGCTCGTGAGTGAAAATATTCATGATCTCCGCGGATCGGGTATCTTTTACCAGCCCCTCAAGGGTGGGGATGGTTTGATTGAGGGCTGTTTTATTGCAGGTGAAGTCCATCCTCGAAAAAACAATGCCGGAATCAAAATCCTTCAACATTTTATTTCGTGAGAGATAGACGGTGCGTGTTTCATCTAACCCCAGGTTGAGATCCAACCCCTTATCGGTTTTCAGGAAATAGGCGCTTAGGGAGCGAACGCCTTCTTCCGCCAACGGTTTTAGGGCAGAAGGTTGAATCATTACCCAGTGAATCGCGGTGGGTGACGAGTAGCTATTTTCTCCGGCAAACCGATATATCTGCTCTTTAACCAGGTTCAAATCGGCAATAAGTTTTTCCGCAGGCGCGTTTTGATAGGGCCTGTCAGGAAACTCCGAGTAGGCGTTGAAGGCCAGCTTCAACCAATGGGAGTTGCTTTCCCACTCTTTTTTGTAGCGATCCGGAAACTCCGTCAGCAGAAACTCTTTACCGTTGTTATACTCCAAGCCATCGCTGTAAAAAATGTTCAGGACAAACTTGGTACCGTACTCCCGGTGCAATTTCCGAAGGCCATCCAGGTAGAAACAGTCGAAAAGCGACCTGTATCTCTTCCTGGCGATGTCACGTAGGAAGAAGATGTTGTTGTTGATGGCAAAGCGATAGCGCGGGAATGAGTGTTTGTCCCATAGCACCCGCACACTATGTCTCTTCTGGCCGAACCAATTACTCGCCATCGCGGTTATCTCGGTCTCCCTTTCCGTGAGAAGGATATGGGAGGTAAAGCTGCTCCCTTCTCGTTGTGCCGCCACGCCATTGACCATAATTTCACTGCCGGGAGGGATCTCACCTTGAACCTTGATTTTCAGGCCATCACCAAATCTCTCCCCGTGCCTCCAGTTCAACACGGCCCCATGAAAGGGTTCCATTATCCTAACTTGGCCGGAAGGGTTGTTCTCTTTCGAGAGAACTGGCAGGTGATGACCCAACAGCATACCCCCACCAACCACCACTCCTGCCTTTTGAATAAATGCGCGTCTTCCGGTTTTCATGATCACTTACCTATTTGAAAAAATCAGCCTTTCATAATCATCCTTTTGATACACCCAAAGGCATCTTAAATATTCTCACTTTGGAGCAAGTCCCTCATTTTGACGCTCTTTCATGCCCCTAAAAGGCCATCGTTCCAGAAAACAGGCTTGTAGCCGTTCTCCGTCACCCACCGTATGGCCCTGTCGAGCCGATCGAAATGATCAGGAACGTAGTTGGCATAAAATGGCCAGAAGTACTGCTCGTGTGTCATTAAATCAATGACCTCTGACTGAAGCACATCGCCCTTCAACGATTCAAGAATGGGTACGATCTCATCAATGGGGGTGTTGTTGAGCACCATGTCTGATTTGCTAAAAACAATGCCGCTATTAAAATCCTTCAACGCGTCATGGCGATTGATATATTCCGATCTGACGTCATCCATGTTTTGATTCACATCCCAGACCCCATGTCTGTTTTTAGTAAAGTACCCGCGCATGACGCGCACCCCCATGTCATACATCGGCTTGAAGGCTTCTTGATTGGTCATTCCCCAGTGGACAATAGTTGGCGGGGTAAAAGTTTCCTCACCCGCAAACCGGTGAATCTGCTCCGAGACCAGCTGAATATCGCTGATTATTTTATCAACCGGTGCCTCTTGGTAGGGCCTGTCAGGGAATTCAGCGTAGGCGTGAAAAGTCAACTTTAGCCAGTCAGCGTTGTCTGCCCACTCTTTTTTATACCGATCGGGAAACTGATCCAGCGTGAATTCAGCTTCATCGGAATAGAGCGATTGATCGGTATAAAAGAGATTCAGCAACACTTTCGTACCATACTTCCGATGCACATCACGCAGCCCTTTCAAGTAAAAGCAGTCGAAAAGGGACTTCGGCCTTTTTCGCGCGACATCTCGTAAGAAGTAAATGTTGTCATCAATTTCAAACCCGTACCTGGGAAACGACTTCTTGTTCCACAATATACGGATGGCGTGTTGGTCTTTGCCAAACAGGCTGTTGGACACGGCCGTGATCTCCGTTTCCGTATCATGCAGCATCACTTCTGCCAGGAACCTAGTCCCGTCACGCTGGGCAAGCACGCCATTGACCACCACAGGGCTATCCACGGGAGCTTCGCCTTCCACATTGATTTTCAGCATCCCGTTGATCTCCTCCCCTAACCCTTTATGCAGTATAGCACCATGAAAAGGCTTTTCTATCTTTGTAGGAGTCGCCATATCGGTTTTGTTCAATGGGGATCCCATCACGTTACCGCTATGCCTTTTTAAAAGAAATCCCCCCGCCAAGACAGATGTGTTTCGAATGAATACGCGTCGGTTCATGTTGTATTGTTTCGTTAAAAGGATCTATCCAGAAAAATCGGTGCAAGAATCAAAAGTGATGCCTCTTCATATAAGGAAACTCGAATCATATGACACTGGCTGACTATTCCTACCCGTGAATAATCGATAAATGGAAGCTTGAGGCAAACCCCAATTACACCGTATATATACAAATTAAACCATTATACAGAGACAAATAACACCAAATCACGCAAAAGTATGCTCAAAAAAAGCTAAACGTGGAAACAAAAAACTATCTTTGCGATAGTTGAAATATCGACCCCATGAGGCATGCTAAAATGACAACCATACAAAATAGAACACTATCACGTGCCGCCTTCGCCCTCTTTATCAGCTTCATATTGCCATTTTCATTTCACGCGTGTAAAGGGCCTGACGATATAGAAGAGAAAGTGGTTCAAGATAACACCAAGGACAAAGGTGATACCAAGGATAAAGGTAACACCAAAGATAATAATGATACCAATGAGCCGCCAAGGATTTCAGGTCAATTAACCAATCTCGGTCCCATGGTGTATAAACAGACCATCAATGGGAGCACCTTTGCAAAGGACCAAAATGGCAACGATTGGCTCTTCACCGTCACGTCAGGAACCCCCGCTCGCTTGATAGGATTCCAAGTGGCAGTGGATCGCATGAAAACCTCTCCGGCAGTAAATATAGTATTGTCCGGAAGTACCGTAAGTTGGACGGCGATTCAGGCAACCGATGGCTGG
>DUPB01000140.1 GCA_012838585.1 Bacteroidales bacterium | reverse complement strand
TTATGCAGGTATTCTCATTGGCTGATCTGTTTGTAATGCCAAATATACATGTCGAAGGAGATGAAGAGGGATTTGGTTTGGTTGCCCTCGAAGCAAGCATACGAGGCACATACGTGTTGGCTTCAAACATGGAGGGCATTACCGAAGCCGTTATAGATGGCAAAAATGGTTCCTTGATGCCATCCGAAGATGCTGAGGCATGGGCCAATAAAATAGAGAAGTTACTGAGCGATAAACCAAAGCTGGAAGCTATGGCAAAAGAGGGTCAGAAATTTACTGACGAAAACTTTTGCTGGAACAAAATGGTACTAGGCTATAAAGCGGTTTTCGACAAAACAATACATTCACCAAAAGAATAGATAGCGTGTCACACAAGATTAAAGTTGCATTTTTTGCAGATGTGCTGATTAGAGATTTTGATGGCGCGATCAAGACCGTCTATCAGCTTATTGACAGGTTGCCTACCGACAGGTTTGAATATCTCTTTTTCACCGGCATGCCTCCGAAGCATGATTTCCCGTATAAGGTTGTAAAAGTTCCATCGTTGATCATACCATTTAATACAACCTACAAGATATCGCTTCCCCGACTCGCGCATGCCAAAATATTGAAAGAGTTGCATCGGTTTAAGCCCGATGTGATCCATGTTACAACCCCATCACTACTCGGTTTTTTCGCGAAACGATATGCTGTAAAGAACGATATACCCATTGTGAGTATCTACCACACCCACTTTATCTCTTACATGCAGTACTACTTTAAAGGGGTTCCCTTTATGATTCGCTTTGCTGAAAACCTTACTGTAAAGGTGTACCAGAAATTTTACAACCGTTGCGAGCTGATATATGTTCCAACAGATTTTATGATTGATAAACTGGTAGAGTACGGGGTGGAGCGAAAAAGGCTTAAGCAGTGGCATAGGGGGCTCGATACCGAACTGTTCAATCCTGACAGGAAAGACAAGGATTACATTCGGGGTCTTACGAATAATAATAAGCCATGTCTGCTCTATGCTTCCCGCATAGTGTACGAGAAAAACGTGGAGCTGCTGTTTAAAATTTATGACGAGGTTGAGGCAGAAGGTATTGACGTGAATTTTATAGTTGCCGGAGATGGAGTGGCCGAGCAAGAGGCACGGGAGAGAATGCCCAACGCCATTTTCATGGGCTACGTAGATCAGCATGAATTGGGCAGACTGTACGCCTCTACAGATATTTTTATATTCCCATCCATATCGGAGACCTATGGTAATGTAGTCATGGAGGCGATGGTGTGCGGGTGCATCCCGGTAATCGCGCGGGGTGGCGGTTCGCAGGCTCTTGTTGAAGATGGGGTAAATGGATTTTTATGCGACCCCAATGACTCCTCCCACTTTATTGAAAAAATCAAATTACTTTTAAACGACGCTTCGATAAGGAAAAAAATGAGGAAGGCAGGGACAAAATATCTACCTCTATTGAATTGGAACAACCTTGCATCGATTTATTTCTCCGACATCGAGAAACTGGGATGTCATGAAAAAGCTAACCACACTGCATCGAAAAATAGTTGACAGCTCTTTTTACCGATAAGTCTACCTCGAAAAGTCGAGGCAGACTTTTGGGAGTGGACTCAAGGATACAATTTCCTTTCACTCTTTGCACTTCTTAGTAGAACTCACACTTGACTCTGTCTAAGTCAATATCCTATTGAAGTTAACTTTTAGATTA
Organism: Bacteroidales bacterium; assembly: GCA_012838585.1. Classification (GTDB taxonomy): domain Bacteria; phylum Bacteroidota; class Bacteroidia; order Bacteroidales; family Dysgonomonadaceae; genus Proteiniphilum. The sequence goes on along the minus strand of DUPB01000140.1, from coordinate 5,759 downwards.
CTAAAGAAATAACTATCTTTGAACTCTTCAAAACTCAACATTATGAGCACAGATAGCCTCGACATTATAAATGACTTAATTTCTGGAACCGAAACTGCACAAATCGAATTTAAAGAAACTACCGGACAATTAGAGCGCGGTATGGAAACACTTTGTGCTTTTCTGAATGGCACTGGGGGAAAAGTTGTGTTTGGTGTTACCGATAAAGGAAGGCTTATCGGACAAGAAGTAAGCGATAAAACCAAGCGGGACATCGTGGAGGCTATTGGTAGAATTGAACCTTTGATAAACGTTGAAGTTTCCTATATCCCGATACCCGATACAAACAAACAAGTTATTATACTTCACGTTGACCCACAATTGTATGCACGCCCATTTACCTATAAAGGGAGACCTTATCAGAGAATGGAAAGTGTAACATCTGTAATGACGCAAACTAGTTACAATCATTTTCTGATGCAACGTGGTGGAAAATATGCATGGGAGGCGATGTATAACGAAGACCTGAAAGTAGAACACCTTGACAAAAACACTATTCTCGGTGCAGTACGTGCCGGAGTCGAGAGTGGACGTTTACCTGAAACTACAATGCGTGAAGACATTCCCGTTATTCTCGGGAAGTTTAATCTTTCCTCCGATGAAGGTAAGTTAAAAAATGCGGCAGCCGTTTTATTTGGTAAAGAATTGCCCGATTACCCCCAATGTCTGTTGCGAATGGCACGCTTTAAGGGAGTTGACAAAGAAGAGTTTATCGACAACCAACGGGAATATGGCAACATTTTCAAGTTATTGGATATTGCCATGTCATTCTTTTTTAAACACCTTTCTTTGTCGGGGAAAATAAACAGCCTGTATCGAGAAGAAGAGTTAACCATACCCTACAAAGCCTTAAGAGAATGCTGTATCAACGCCCTTGCACACCGTGTCTATCATAAGCCCGGGAGTTCTGTTAGCATTGCCATTTATGATGACCGAATAGAGGTGACAAATAGTGGCACTTTTCCTGCCGATATGACCATTGAACGTTTGTTGAGTACGCACGACTCGGAGCCTCAAAATCCGATTATTGCCAACGTACTTTATAAAAGTAAAATCTTAGAAAGCTGGGGACGCGGAATAGCTTTAATGGTAAACGAGTGTCAGCGTGTAGGGCTTCCTGCACCTGAATTTCACACGGACGGAGCTTTCGTGTGGGTTATCTTCCGCTATGCGACAAGTACCCGACAAGTACCCGACAAGTACCCGACAAGTACCCGACAAGTAGAAGTGCTTATTCAATTAATTGGCGAAAACACTTTTTCCGTGAAGGAAATGATGGCACGTATGCATTTAAAAAACAGGGAAAGTTTCATGAACACATATCTTAATCCAGCCATGGAGGTGAAATTGGTAGAACAACTCTATCCGGAACAACCAAATCACCCAAGGCAAAAATACAGATTAACTGATAAAGGGAAGGAGTTATTGAAATATGAATGAAAGATATTGTTCCAAAAAGTGTGTCTGAGTTAGTAAAAAAAGAGCGTATTTTTTAGTACCTTCGCGATCAGGTTTATCCATCGAACCCAAACAACCACGATACAACATTAAAATTAACAGATAGAATTATGCAAACAATGGACTCGTTTAATTTTGCCGGTAAAAAGGCATTCGTGCGCGTGGACTTTAACGTGCCGCTGAATGAAGCATTCCAAATCACGGACGACACGCGCATTCGCGCGGCCATCCCCACCCTCAAGAAGATACTGGGCGACGGGGGTAGCGTCATCATCGGATCGCACCTGGGAAGACCCACAGGGCCGTCCGACAAGTTTTCACTGAAACATATCCTTGGCCGTGTATCGGAACTGCTGGGCACGGAGGTGCAGTTTGCCAACGACTGCGTTGGTGAAGAGGCGAAAGAGAAAGCGGCCGCGCTGAAACCGGGCGAGGCACTGCTGCTTGAGAACCTGCGGTTTTACGCCGAAGAGGAGGGCAAAGCACGCGGGCTGAAGGAAGATGCTACCAAAGAGGAGATCGATAGCGCGAACAAGGCTACCAAAGAGTCCCAAAAAGCATTTACCAAAAAGTTGGCCTCCTATGCCGACGTATACGTGAACGACGCGTTTGGTACCGCCCACCGGGCACACGCCTCCACCGCGCTCATCGCGGACCACTTCGACGCGGAGCACAAGCTGTTTGGCTACCTGCTGCAAAACGAGATCAACGCCGTGGAAAAGGTGATGAAAGATACCCAACGGCCCTTCACGGCCATCATGGGTGGCTCCAAGGTGTCCTCGAAGATCGATATCATCCGGAACCTGCTGGACAAGGTGGATAACCTGATCCTCGCGGGGGGCATGACCTACACGTTCGCCAAGGCAGACGGGGGCAAGATCGGCAACTCCATCGTGGAAGACGATAAGCTTGACCTCGCGAGAGAACTCGTGGCACTGGCCAAGGAGAAGGGGGTAAACCTCGTGCTGGCTACCGATACGAAGATAGCCGACAGCTTTAGCAACGATGCCAAAACCGGCTTCTGCCCGGTGAACGAGATACCTGACGGGTGGGAAGGGCTAGATATCGGTCCCGAATCCGCGGAAATATTCTCGGAGGTGATCAAGGGTTCGAAAACCATCCTGTGGAACGGGCCGGTCGGCGTGTTCGAGTTTGACAACTTCGCCGTGGGATCGAAAGCGGTATCCGACGCCATCGTGGAAGCTACCCAAAACGGGGCCTTCTCCCTGGTGGGTGGGGGCGACTCGGTGGCCTGTGTCAACAAGTTTGGCCACGCCGAAAAGGTCTCCTACGTTTCTACCGGGGGTGGTGCGCTGCTGGAGATGATCGAAGGCAAGGTACTCCCGGGCGTGAAGGCCATCCGCGGCTTTTGATATACTACCTAACGTTCCGATTTTTTAGTTTTTCGCCTTTTTGAAGCGGACCTCCGCTTCAAAAGGCGTTTCGGCTTTCAAAGTAAGTTCACATGATTATATCCTACAATTGGCTCAAAGAGTACCTGCAATTTGACCTCACCCCGCGAGAGACCGCGGATGCCCTCACCGACATCGGCATCGAGGCGGAAGGCGTGGAAGAGGTGCAATCCATCAAAGGGGGACTGGAAGGCCTGGTCATCGGTAAAGTGCTGACCTGCACCCGCCACCCCAACTCCGACCACCTGCACCTGACCACCGTGGATATCGGTGACGGGGCAGAACCGTTAAACATCGTGTGCGGCGCACCCAACGTGGCGGCCGGGCAGAAGGTGGTGGTGGCACCCATCGGCACCAAGCTGTACGACGACGATAAGGTGTTCACCATCAAGCGCACCAAGATACGGGGCGAGGAGTCGCTGGGCATGATCTGCTCGGAGAGGGAAATCGGCACCGGCACCTCGCACGAGGGCATCATCGTGCTGCCCGATGACGCGCGGGTGGGTACCCACGCCAAGGAGTACTACAACGTGCAGAGCAACTACCGGATAGAGGTCGACATCACTCCCAACCGGGTGGATGCGGCATCACACTTCGGAGTGGCACGCGACCTGGCTGCCTACCTCAAGCAGGCGGGCAAACCCTTCGAGCTCAAGAAGCCCTCAGTCGACACGTTCGCCGTGGACAGCGAAGAGGGGGGTATCGAGGTGGTAGTAGATAATCATACTGCCTGCCCCCGTTACTCGGGGTTGACCATCCGGGGGGTGACGGTGAAAGAGAGTCCCGACTGGCTGAAGAACCACTTGACCACCATCGGGCTGCGCCCCATCAACAACGTGGTGGACATCACCAACTTCGTGCTGCACGAGACGGGACACCCGCTCCACGCGTTCGACGCGGGCTACATCACGGGAGACGAGGTGGTGGTGCGTACGCTGCCTAATAAAACGAAATTCATCACGCTCGACGAGCAGGAACGGGAACTGGACGAGAACGACCTGATGATATGCAACGCCGAAGAGGGGATGTGTATCGCCGGCGTGTTCGGGGGACTTCAATCCGGGGTGACCGAGGAGACGAAAGATGTTTTCCTGGAGTCGGCCTACTTCCACCCCACCTGGGTACGAAAGACCGCGAGGCGCCACGGGTTGAATACCGACTCGTCGTTCCGCTTTGAACGGGGGGCCGACCCAAACAACACGGTCTACGTGCTCAAGCGGGCCGCCATGCTCATTAAGGAGGTGGCCGGCGGAACCATCGAGGGAACCATACGGGACATCTACCCCAAGCCCATCGAGCGGCCGAAGGTAACCCTCTCCTACCCCAAGATGACCGCGCTCATCGGGAAGGCGATTCCCAAGGAGGAGGTACGAAGCATCCTCCAGAGCCTGGAGATAGAGATCGAAGCGGAGAAAGGGGAAGAGCTCCTGCTGCGCGTACCCACCTACCGGGTAGACGTGACCCGCGACGTGGATGTGGTCGAGGATATCCTCAGGATATATGGTTACAACAACGTGGAGGTCTCCCATGCCCTAAGGGGCAGCCTGTCGTTCCAAACGGCGACCGACCGAAAGCATAAGCTACAGACGCTCATCTCGGAACAGCTCACGGCAAACGGGTTCCACGAGATCATGAACAACTCGCTTACGAAGCGTAGCTACTACGAATCGAGCGAGATGCACCCCATCAAAAACAGCGTGACGCTGCTGAACCCGTTGAGCAACGACCTGGGAGTCATGCGGCAAACGCTCCTCTACGGGGGACTCGAAAGCATCGCCTACAACCGCAACCGGAAGCACCCGGACCTCCGCTTCTACGAGTTTGGGAACTGCTACTTCTACAACCCGGAACGGAAGAGGGAAGAGGATCCGGTGGCCGAGTTCTCGGAGGAGTACCGCGTGGGACTATGGATATGCGGGAAACGGACCCACAAGAACTGGGCTGTCAAAGAGGAGCAGAGCTCGGTATACGAGCTGAAGGCACACGTGGAGAATATCCTGAAGAGATTGGGCATTAGCGAGAAAGCCCTCCGCTTCGAGCCGATCGAGAACGAGGTGCTCTCCAGCGGCGTGAGCATCGCCACCCACAAGCATCCCATCGGTAGTTACGGCATCGTGTCGCCACGCCTCCTCAAAGCGTTCGATATCGACACTGAGGTGTTCTACGCGGAGATGAGCTGGGACCGACTGATGATCGAGACCGAAAGGCAATCGGTACGCTTCTCGGAAATTTCCAAGTTCCCCGCCGTGAGCCGGGACCTGGCGCTGCTGATCGACCAACAGATCCCCTTCTCGCGGATCAAGGAGATCGCGCTCGCGTCGGAGAAGAAGCTACTCAAAGAGGTGACGCTGTTCGACGTGTACGAGGGCAAGAACCTGCCGCAGGGGAAGAAGTCGTACGCGGTGAACTTCGTCCTGCAGGACGAGGAGAAAACGCTGACCGACCAGCGAATCGACGAGGTGATGAAGCGGATACACCGCAACTTGGAGAAGGAGTTGGGCGCTCAATTGAGGTGATACTGGAATCAACTGAACCAAAACGGGAATCGATTTCACCGGAAGTGAGCGACTCCGGGTTGGGCAGCAGGGTTGAAGTCAGCTATAATCAACCAAAGTAAATATAAAACAACCACCCGGACTTTCTAGTGAAAGTGCCGGGAAAAGTGGATAAATATGGGAAGAGCATTTGAATACCGCAAGGCGCGCAAGCTGAAGCGATGGGGTAACATGGCCCGCGTTTTCACCAAGCTGGGAAAAGAGATCACGATGGCCGTGAAGGCCGGTGGTCCCGACCCGGATACCAACCCCAGGCTGCGGGTGCTGGTGCAGCAGGCCAAGAAGGAGAACATGC
>DUPB01000139.1 GCA_012838585.1 Bacteroidales bacterium | reverse complement strand
GAATATAGCCGCCCCACCATGAAGTACCGCCATTACGGGAAGATCCTGGAACGGATGATCCGGATCGCGGCCGATATGGAGGAGGGCGACAAGAGGAAGTACCTGGTGAAACTGCTGCTCATCCAGATGAAAAAATCGTACGCGCAGTGGAACAAGGAGGTGGATGACGCGAAGATCTTTCATGACCTGCAGGAGTTGTCGGGGGGGAAGATAAAGGTGAACGAAGAGCAGTTCACCATTCCCGAAGTGAAGGTCACGCCCACCCGCGGCAGGTTAAAAAATATCCGCTACCAGAGAAGGAGGAGGTAACCGGATGATCCACGAGAAGGATATCGTTCCGGTAGGACGTACGCGGAAACCGTTCGGGATAAGGGGGGAGATCATGTTTCTCTTCCATAAGCCGGTGTACGCTGACCTGGACGTGGATTTTTACTTCCTTGAAATGGATGGGATACCGGTTCCCTTTTTCGTGGAGGAGTTTACCGGGGCATCTGATACCACGGCCCGCGTGAAGTTTATGGACGTGGAGGATGAGATAGCTGCCGCCCGCTTGGTCAACAAGCGGGTATGGTTGCCACGTGAGATAGTCAAGCCCTTGTTGGTGCAGGAAGAGGTCGGCTGGAGCTACTTCATCGGCTTCGAGGTGGAGGACCAACACGGTAAGCTGCTGGGCACGATTCGGGAGGTGGATGATGCTACTATCAACGTGCTGTTCGTGGTTGTCCTTGATGAAGAGGAGCGGCTCATCCCGGCCACCGAAGATTTTATCCTCTCTATCGATGAGAAAAAGGGGACGATCAGGATGAGCCTCCCGGAAGGTTTGCTGGACGGATGAAGCGAAACAGAATATGAAGGTTAGGAAACGGAATATTGCTATCTTAGGTTCTACCGGTTCCATCGGTACGCAGGCGTTGGACGTGATCGCACGCTACCCCGAACGGTTCGAGGCATACGCCTTGATCGCGAATAACAGTGTAGAACTGTTGATCGAGCAAGCACGCAGGTTTCAACCCGAAATCGTGGTGACTGCCAATGAGGCGAAGTACGAGCAGCTGAAAAAAGCTTTAAGCGACTTGCCTATCAAGGTGTGGTGCGGGAGCGATGGGGTGGAGGCGGCAGTTCAAGCCGCGGAGGTGGATATGGTACTCGTGGCGACGGTCGGTTTCGCGGGGCTCACCCCCACGATTCAAGCGATTACCGCCGGGAAGGCCATCGCTTTGGCGAATAAGGAGACGTTGGTCGTGGCCGGCGAGTTGATCACTGAGCTGGCCCTAAAACATAAGACCCCCTTGTTGCCGGTCGATTCCGAACATTCGGCTATCTTTCAATGTTTGAATGGCGAGGGGGATAACGAGATCGAGAAAATTTGGCTCACTGCGTCGGGTGGCCCTTTTCGCACCTGCTCCAAGGAGCAGCTGCAACATGTCACGAAAGCGCAAGCGTTGGAGCACCCCAACTGGAGCATGGGGCAGAAGGTGACCATCGACTCCTCTACGCTCATCAACAAGGGCTTCGAGGTCATCGAGGCGAAATGGTTATTTGGTGTAGATCCGTCTCGGATAGAGGTGCTGGTACACCCGCAGTCCATCGTCCATTCGATGGTGCAGTTCCGGGATACCTCCGTGATGGCGCAACTGGGGCAACCTGATATGCGGGTGCCCATACAGTACGCCTTCGCCTACCCCGAGCGGCTGCCCTTGCCCATCGAGCCGGTCGACTTTTCCAAGCTGTCGTGCTTAACGTTCGAGCAGCCCGACACGGAGCGCTTCCCGAACCTGGGTTACGCGTACGAGGCGATTCGGGTGGGGGGCAATATGCCCTGCGTGCTGAACGCGGCAAATGAGGTGGCGGTCGAGCTTTTTTTGCTCGAGTGCATCGGGTTCACGCGGATGAGCCAGTTGATCGAGAAAACCTTGCAGAAGGCGTCGTTTATCCCCAAGCCATCGCTGAATGATTACCTGGAGAGCGACAAGGAAGCGAGGAGAATCGCGTATGCATACGCGCGTTAACAACGCGTACATTTTTTTAGAGTAGATGGAAACATTTTTGATGAAGGCGCTTCAGTTGATACTGAGCCTTTCGATTTTGGTGCTGGTCCACGAGTTTGGCCATTTTATCTTTGCCCGGATGTTCAAGATAAGGGTGGAGAAGTTTTACCTTTTCTTTGACCCCTGGTTCGCGCTGTTCAGGTATAAGCCCAAGAACAGCCACACCGAATACGGGATAGGGTGGTTGCCCCTGGGAGGGTACGTCAAAATAGCCGGTATGATCGACGAGTCGATGGACAAGGAGCAGATGGCGCAACCACCCCAACCGTGGGAGTTTCGCTCGAAGCCGGCTTGGCAACGGCTGCTGGTGATGGTGGCGGGGGTGCTGTTTAACCTGCTGCTGGCATTCGTTATCTACGCCATGGTGCTGTTCACGTGGAATGATACCTATCTCCCCCTGCGCAACGTGACGCAAGGGATGGAGTTTAGTAATGCCGCGCGACAGGCGGGCTTCCGCGATGGCGACATTTTGCTGAAAGCGGACGACAAGACGTTGGAGCGGTTTGGTGTACGTACCCTGCTGGACGTGGCCGACGCCGATGAAGTAACCGTGCTAAGAGGGGGTGAAGAGGTGGTGTTGACCATGCAAGAAGGGTTGATGCAGCGGTTGTTGGCCGATAAGGAAGGGTTTGCCGCTTACCGTATTCCCGCTATGGTACAGGAGACCATGGAGGGGAGCGCGGCTGAACGTGCAGGTCTGATGCATGGCGATAGCATCGTTGCCGTCAATGGCGAAGCCATCCTGGTGTTTGGTGATCTTCGCACGCACCTCGATGCCCACCGCGGTGAGGAGGTTCAGCTGGACTATTACCGTTCTGGGGTACTGGAAAGCACCACCGCGCATGTCGATTCGGCGGGTACGTTGGGTTTCTACGCGATGGGCGCGGGTCAGATATATCAGATGGTAACGCTTTCGTATGGCTTTTTCGAGTCGTTCCCTGCCGGTATCAAGATGGGTGTCCAGACGTTGAGGGACTACGTGGCGCAATTCAAGTACGTCTTCACCAAGGAGGGGGCCTCCTCGTTGGGTGGATTCGGTGCCATCGGCAGCCTTTTTCCCGCGCGGTGGAACTGGCAGGCGTTTTGGTTGATGACCGCCTTCCTCTCGGTTATCCTCGCGTTCATGAATATCTTGCCCATCCCGGCATTAGATGGGGGGCACGTGCTGTTCCTTATCTACGAGGTGATCGTGAGGAGGAAACCCAACGAGAAGTTCATGGAGTACGCGCAGGTGGCGGGGATGCTTTTCCTGTTGGGACTGGTTTTGTATGCCAACGGCATGGATATCGTGAGGGCGATATTTAATTAGGTGCAAAGCTTGTTTTGACTTTGCCGAACGTAGCAAATATCTTTTGTATGAAATTTGCATATGTTGAGACTGAAAGCAGAACAATCAAAAAGAAAGTTGAGCAAGATATAAGGAGAATGAATATGAAAGTTTCGGAATTAGTGAACGCGGCAAAAAAGACGGCGTTTTCGTTCGAGTTGTTGCCCCCGCTGAAGGGCAATAGCATTCAGCAGGTCTTTAACGCGATTGATCGACTCAAGGAGTTCGATCCCAAGTACATCAATATTACCACGCATCACAGCGAGAATGTGTACCAGGAAGACGAAACAGGGGGTTACCGTAAGGTAAACGTGCGGAGGCGCCCCGGCACGGTGGCCATCGCGGCCACCATCCAGTATCGTTACGGGATACGGGCCATACCGCACATCATCTCCAGGGGCTTCTCCAAGGAGGAGACCGAGTACGCGCTAATCGACCTATCGTTTTTAGGGTTGACCGATTTGCTGTTGTTAAGGGGCGATGCCAAAAACCTGGATGCAGAGCAGCGGGCCATGGATAGCCATATGTACGCCACGGGTCTACAAGAGCAGGTGAACAACTTTAACGAGGGGATCGGGTACGATGGTGCCTCATTCACCGCACCCGAGGTGCCCTTTTCGTACGGGATGGCTTGCTACCCGGAGAAGCATGAGGAGTCACCCAACATGGAGTCGGAGATTTATTACACGAAGATGAAGGTGGACAACGGGGCCGATTACCTGGTCACCCAGATGTTTTTCGATAACCGCAAGTACTTCGAGTTCGTGGAGCGATGCAGGGAAGCGGGTATCACCGTCCCGATCATACCAGGCATCAAACCCATTCACCTGATGAACCAACTGACCGTTTTACCCCGGATTTTTCGAACCGATATCCCGGAGGAATTGGCATCTGAGCTCCGCAAGTGTAAGGACGACGAGGCGGCCAAAGAGGTGGGTGTGGAGTGGTGTATCAAGCAGTGTAAAGAACTGGTGCAGAGTGGCGTGCCAAGCATCCACTTCTACGCGCTGATGGCCACGGAGAGCGTTTACCGGGTCGCGAAAGAGATTTATTAAGGGGTAGCGATAATGGCAAGGGGATAGGGAGGCAGAACGGATAACGGTAGCGATAACGAGGAGGATGTATTTTCGCGATATCATAGGGCATCATGAGATCAAGCAACACCTGATTCACTCGGTGGGACAGGGTCTCGTACCGCATGCGCGTATTTTCCATGGCCCTGAAGGGGTGGGGAAGCTACCCCTCGCCATCGCGTATGCCCGCTACCTTAATTGTGGCCAACGTGATTCGGATGATGCTTGTGGCAGGTGTCCCTCTTGCCACAAGTTCGATAAGCTGGCGCACCCCGACCTCCATTTCGTCTTCCCGGTAGTTAAGTCGAAGGTGAGTGACGACTACCTGCCCGAGTGGCGAGAGATGCTATCCGGCAGGGCCTACTTCAACCTGAATCAGTGGCTGCAATTCATTGACGCGCAGAACGCGCAGGGGCTGATTTACGAGAAGGAGAGCGGCGAGATCATCCGCAAGTTGAACCTCAAGGTGTACGAGGCACCTTACAAGGTGATGATCGTCTGGTTACCCGAGAAGATGCACCTTGCCTGCTCGAACAAGTTGCTGAAGATGATCGAGGAGCCGCCGCCCAACACTGTCTTTCTCCTCGTCACGGAGGATGCCGAAAACGTGTTGCAGACCATCTGGTCGCGCTGTCAGCCCCTCCATGTGGGTGGTATCGACCGGAAGGATATGGTTGAGGCCCTGCAGCGGACTTACGCGTTGGATGATGAGTGGGCAGAGATGGCGGCCCACATTGCTCGGGGCAGCTACCTGAGGGCGGTAGAATTGATCGAGGCGTCTGATGAGAATAGCTTTTTCTTTGACCTGTTCAAGGAGATGACGCGGGCCTCTTTTTCGCGCGACGTTAAGAAAATAAAGGGGGTGGCAAACGAGATAGCGGGTATTGGCCGGGAGATGCAAAAGAGCTTTCTCCTCAACTCGTTGCGTCTTTTCAGGGAGTATTTCATCAGTAACCTCAGCGAGCCTCAGATGGTTTATCTCAACAAGGAGGAGCGTCAATTTGGAGAGCGTTTCGCCCCTTTCGTCAACGAGAGGAACATCCAGGGACTTTATGACGAGTTCTCGTTGGCCTACCGTCAAATTGAGCAAAACGGGAACGCGAAGATCGTCTTTCTCGATCTTTGTTTGCAGGTTACCCTGCTTTTAAGGAAATAATTTTGTAACTTGCGTACCCTAACGGTTTACATCATTTCAAAAAGTCTCGCCCACCGCTTCCGGGGGCGAATTGATATATGGATAAAGAACAATTGGCAGATAAGTTGGCGGCTTCCGCACCTTTAAAAGCGGTAACCGTGCGAAATGGGAAGAGCTGTCGCGGGTACATGCCGCACACGAATAAGCTTCACACGTACGATTGGCTTCACGACTCTCCCGAGTTCCAGAAGCTAAGCAACATGGTGGAGGTGCAATTTAAAAATACCCGGAAAGGGTATTACGTGAATAGTAACAACCTTGAGTTGGAGCAGGGTGACTTGGTTGCCGTGGAGGCAACACCCGGGCATGACGTTGGAACGGTCACGCTTACCGGCAAGCTGGTGGAGTACCAGATGAAGAAAACCCACTACCGCCCAGACCCCAATGGTGGGGTGAAGCGGGTCTACCGGGTAGCCCGCCCCGCGGATATCGAGAAGTACGAGCAGGCCAAGGCAAGGGAGCAATCGACCATGATCCGGTCGAGGCAGATCGCCGAGGAGTTGGGCCTTCAAATGAAGATTGGCGACGTGGAGTACCAGGGAGATGGGAACAAGGCGATCTTCTATTATATAGCCGACGAGAGGGTTGACTTTCGCCAGCTCATCAAGGTGTTGGCGAGCGAGTTCCGCGTGAAGATAGAGATGAAGCAGATTGGCGCACGGCAGGAGGCCGGTCGTATTGGCGGTATTGGCCCCTGCGGGGGACAGTTGTGTTGCAGTAGCTGGATGTCGAGCTTCGTATCGGTATCCACGTCGGCGGCCCGTGCCCAGGACATCGCGATAAATCCCCAGAAGTTGGCCGGTCAGTGTGGCAAGCTGAAGTGTTGCATGAACTACGAGGTGGATACCTACATTGAGGCGCAGCGTGATCTTCCTTCGCGTGAAATTGTGCTGGAGACGAGGGATACCGACTACTATCACTTTAAGGCGGATGTTCTCGCCGGGAAGGTTACCTACTCCACCGATAAGAGCAACGGTGCCAACTTGGTGACAATCCCAAAAGCACGTGCGTTCGAGGTCATCTCGATGAACAAGCAAGGGAAGAAACCTCTCACCCTTGCCGCTCAGCTTGAGACAGGGACAAGGGGCAGGGGCGACTTTAACGGCAAGGACCTGTTGGAAGAGGAGAGTATTACCCGCTTTGACACACAGCTTGGCAGCCCTTCGAAACGAAAAAGGAAACCACGAAAGCGACGTTCAAACGTATCCGAGCGAACGGGAAGGGGTGATAACGCATCCGCGAGAGCGGAGGCGGCCCCAAGTGATGCGATGCCAACGGGATCAAACTCAAATGACTCGGTACGAACAGAAGGAAATTTAAACAGCGCACCACGAACGGAAAAACGGGGACAACGCAGAAACAGGCCATCCAACAGAAGGAGGTCGCAGGGTGAAAACAGCCCTTCGGGAGATCGGAGGCAAACGGGAGGACGAAGGGCTTCAGGTGAAAGGAGAGCCTCTAATGAAAGGAAAACTTCAGGTGAAAGGCAGTCTCAAGGCAATCGTGGAGCATCTCGTAGAAGGTCCGAAAGGTCTTCGTCAGGCGCAAGGAGGTCTTCGGGTGACCGTGAAGCCTCCCCCAAAAAGTCTTCTGGACCCGCGGAAGGCGACCGGAGATCCGCGAGGGGCGGGAAGAAGTCCGCGACGGGTGAAAAGAAATCCCCGGCCCGAGATGATTAGGCGGGTCTCGATGGCGTGCCTAACGCTACTATTGTTCACGTTGGCATCGTGCTCCAAAGGGGAGATGTACTACCGGTATCATCATGTTCAGCATGGGAAATGGCACCGGGACTCATCGCTCCTGTTCGCCATCGATCCCGTGGCGCTCCAACCGGGCAGGCCTTATGGCCTCTCCATCGAGCTATCCTTCAACAACGCCTATCCCTATCAAGACCTTTGGTTGCTGGTGGAGCATAACTTGACCACTTCCCCATTTCACGCTGATACATTGCACGTAAAGGTGGCTGATGAGCGTGGCAGGTGGCTAGGCACTGGGGTGGGCGGGTTGCACCAGTTGTCGATAGCCTACCCTCACGTTGTGCGACCAACCACCCGTGACTCCACGACGGGCTACCGCGTGACGGTCGCTCATTACATGGATGATAACCCCTTGAAAGGGGTGGAGAAGGTAGGGCTAAAGTTGGTTCAGCAATAGTTAACGTGATTTACAAAATGTAATGCTACCGGTGAAAAATTAACGCTTGATACTTGCTTTCATTCAAAAACAAAGGTTATATTTGTAAAAACAATTCTCTGAAAGAAAAAATACTCCATAGAAATGGCAAAAATTAAGGGTTACGTCGAGGTAAATACCAGTCGCTGCAAAGGGTGCGACCTATGCGTGGTCGCCTGTCCCACGGGTGCGCTGGAGTTAGAACCGCGAGAGGTGAATGATCGAGGGTATCATTTCGTCTACCTGAAGCACCCCGACGAGTGCATCGGTTGCGCGAATTGCGGGTACGTATGTCCCGATGGTTGTTTAACTATCTACCGGATGAAAGTGGGATAACTATCCTTGGGTTATGGATGTGAAACAAGCAGAAAAATAAGCATAATGGCAGAAGCAATATCTTTGATGAAAGGCAACGACGCCATCGCCCACGCGGCTATTCGTTACGGGGTGGATGGTTACTTCGGGTACCCCATTACCCCGCAATCGGAAGTGATCGAGGTCTTGATGGAGGCCGCCCCGTGGAAAACCACGGGCATGGTGGTTCTACAAGCCGAGAGTGAGGTATCCGCTATTAACATGGTATATGGCGGGGCGGCTTGCGGCAAGTACGTGATGACCAGCTCCTCGAGCCCGGGCATCAGTTTAAAGCAGGAGGGTATCTCCTACATGGCGGGGGCTGAATTGCCCTGCCTCATCGTGAATGTGCAACGGGGCGGTCCCGGGCTGGGCACCATCCAGCCCTCACAGGCCGACTACTTCCAGACGGTGAAGGGCGGGGGACACGGCGATTACAAGTTGATCACGCTGGCTCCCAACTCCGTGCAGGAGATGGCCGATTTCGTTGCGCTCGGGTTTGATTTGGCTTTCAAGTATCGCAACCCGGCCATGATCCTCACCGATGGGGTAATTGGGCAGATGATGGAGAAGGTGAAACTGCCCGAGTACCGTCGCCGTAGAACGGAGGGGGAGATCCGGGAGCAATGCCCCTGGGCTACCCTTGGTAAAACGGCCGATCGGGGTCCCAATATCATTACCTCTCTGGAGCTTGGTTCCGCGGAGATGGAGGAGAACAACAAACGCTTCCAGGCGAAATACCGCGTTATCGAGGAGAAAGAGGTGCGGTACGAAGAGATACAGTGTGACGATGCTGAGTACCTGTTGGTAGCCTTCGGATCGGCAGCCCGCATTTGCCTGAAAACCATACAGCTGGCACGGGAAGAGGGGATCAAGGTGGGTATGGTACGCCCCATCACCTTGTGGCCATTCCCGACGAAGCTGCTGCATGGCTATGCCGATAAGGTGAAGGGGATGCTCACCGTGGAGCTCAACGCGGGGCAGATGGTAGAGGATGTGCGGCTGGCGGTTAACGGGAAGGTTCCCGTGGAGCATTACGGTCGACTGGGGGGTATCGTACCTACCCCCGACGAAGTGCTGGAGGCGTTGAAAAAGAAAATGGATATAAAATAGATGAACATGGATGTTAATACTATAGCTACTCCTGAGAACTTGGTGTATGCCAGACCGGAACTGATGAACGATACCCATATGCACTACTGCCCGGGATGCTCGCACGGGGTGGTGCACAAGCTCATTGCGGAGGTGATCGAGGAGTTGGGGTGGCAAGAGAAGACCATCGGCATCGCGCCCGTGGGGTGTGGGGTATTCGCGTACAAGTACCTGGATATCGACTGGCAGGAGGCTGCTCATGGCCGGGCCCCGGCCTTGGCGACCGCCGTGAAACGGTTGCTCCCCGACAAAATGGTGTTCACCTACCAGGGGGATGGTGACCTGGCGGCCATCGGTACGGCCGAGACCATTCACGCGGCCAACCGGGGCGAGAACATCGCCATCGTCTTTATTAATAACGGTATCTACGGGATGACCGGTGGACAGATGGCACCGACCACCTTGAAGGGAATGAAGACGTCTACGAGCCCCGAGGGGCGCAACGTGGAAACCATGGGGAATCCCCTCAAGATATTGGACCTGCTGGCCCTCCTCGATGGCGTTTGCCTTGCTACACGCGTGAGCGTACATACGGCCGCGGCGGTGAAGAAGACGAGGCGCATGATCAAGCTTGCCTTTGAAAACGCGATGGCCGGGAAGGGTACATCCATCGTGGAGGTGGTATCGACCTGCAACGCGGGGTGGAAGATGACGCCTGCCCAGGCGAACGACTGGATGGTGGAGAACATGTTCCCGGTCTACCCGATTGGCGACTTGAAGAATATCTAACCCATCGTACTAAAACAATTAAGCATGTTACAAGAGATAGTGATTTCTGGATTCGGGGGACAAGGGGTGTTGTCCATGGGGAAAATACTTGCCTACTCGGGCATGATGGAAGATAAGGAGGTGTCGTGGTTTCCCGCCTACGGGCCGGAGCAGCGCGGGGGTACCGCGAACGTCACGGTGATTATCTCCGATGAGCCCATCAGCTCCCCCGTACTCAATCAGTACGATATTGCCATCGTCCTCAACCAACCCTCGTTGGATAAGTTCGAAGGGCGGGTGAAGCCAGGAGGTATCCTTATTTATGACGGGTATGGTATCCGTAGGAAAGTGAAGCGCGGCGACATCAACGTGTACCGCGTGAATGCCATGGACGAATCGACGAAGATGGATAACGCCCGGGTGTTCAACATGATCGTGCTGGGCGGGCTGCTCAAGATCGTGCCCATGGTCTCCCTGGAGAACGTGATGAAGGGGCTGAAGGAGTCGCTTCCCGAGCGGCACCACGGGCTATTACCCATGAACGAGAAGGCCATCTTGCGGGGTATGGAGATTATTGAGCAGGAGCAAAAAGCGAAAGTCACCCCAGCGTAAATCAGAAGTATCCTTGGCGTAAAGCAAAAGCCGTTCAAGCGTAGTTGCACGTGTAATCGTCTACGCGGCGGGATGGTATATGTGATACGGGGACGGTCTGGATGTTACCAGTTCGTCTCCGTTATTTTTTGCCGAAAGGCCACCAGCTCCATTTCTTAGCTTTCTTGGTTTCCCTTGCAAGTGCCTTGTCGTTATCGTTTCGTTCACGTTGGCCCTGTTGGGTCTGTTGACCTTTGGAACTCCTGGGCTTATCGGGAGTTTTGGAACGTTCATGCTCCCTGGAGCGTTGGTCTTTTTTGGATCCTTTGGGTTGTTCCTGCCCTGTTTTCTCCTTCCTTGGTCGCTCTTGTCTTGAACGCTCTTCTCTTGTTTGTCCTTGTCGTTGTTTCTGTCTCTGTCTCTGTCCCTCTCTTTGTCTCTCTTGTCTCGGCTGGTCTTGTCGTTGTTCCTCTCTTTGTCTCTTTTGTCTCGGCTGGTCTTGTCGTTGTTCCTCTCTTTGTCGCTCTTGTCTTGGCTGGTTCTGTTTGGCCCGTTCTTGCCCTCCTTGCTCCCTCCTAGACCGTTCCTGCCCCGTTTGTTTCCTTTTGGATTGCTCTTGCCCTGACCGTTTTTTCTTAGGCCGCTCCTCTGTTTGAGTTCCCTGTTGAGGCTGTTCTTGTTTAGGGCGTTGTTGTTTTTGACGCTCTTGTCTTGGTTGCCCTTGTCTCTGTTGTCTCTGCCTTGCCCGATCCCGTGTTTGTGACTCCTGTTCGGGTCGTTGTCGTTTTGGCTGCTCCTGTCTGGGTCGCTCCTGTTTTGTTGGATCGCCCTTTACGGCTCTTTCTACACCTTGCTTGTTGTCTCTTCTTTCAGGGTTTTCCGTCCCTTCCCGTTTTTTTCTTTTTTGCCGTTTACCTTGTCCAGCTCGTTCACCCTGCCTATCTCGTTCACCCTGCCTATCCCGTTCACCCTGCCTATCCCGTTCACCCTGCCTATCTCGTTTACCCTGTCCAGTCCGTTCACCCCTTTCCGGCCTCTCTTTTCTTTCAAGGCCTTCCGTTCTTTCCGCGGCCCTACCTTTCCCTTTCCTCCCCGTGCTTTTCGATCGGATGGCAGCGCCTCTTCTCCTTCTATCGCGTACCGGGTTGTACTCGGGTGCTTCGCCCAGCTCCGCGGGTACCGGTATCTGGTAGATCTTTTTCTCAAGAAATTTCTCGATGAGCGAGAAACGGTACTGCTCGTCCGGTGAGACAAAGGTGATGGCCATGCCCGAGTCGCCGGCACGTGCCGTGCGGCCAATCCGGTGGACGTAATCCTCCGCGTCGTATGGGACATCAAAATTGATCACCAGCGAGATATCGTCAATATCGATTCCCCGAGCCACGATATCGGTCGCCACGAGGATGTTCACCCGTTCGTTCCGAAACTCGTGCATCACGTGTTCCCGTTGCGATTGGTCGAGGTCCGAATGCATCTCATCAGCATTAATTCCCATTCTCCTGAGGACCTTGGTGATCTCCTTCACCTTCATTTTCGACCCCGAGAAGAGCAGCACCTTGTTGGGTTTCTTCTCCTTGAAGAGCTGCTTGACAATCCCTATTTTTTGTGCTTCGTGGCAGATGTAAGCCGACTGCAGGATTGTTTCAGGTGGACGTGCAATCGCGATGGTGATCTCTTTAGGGTCGCGAAGGATGGTTTTGGCCAACTGCTGGATCTTGGGTGGCATGGTGGCCGAGAACATGATGGTTTGTCGCTCCTTAGGCAGCAGCTTCTCTATCTTCATGATATCGTCGTAGAACCCCATGTCGAGCATGCGGTCCGCCTCATCGAGGATGAAGTACTTGACACCCGAAAAGTCAATGTTATACAAGTTGATGTGCGAGAGCAGCCTCCCCGGTGTGGCGATGACCACATCGGCACCACTTAGCAACCCCCGTTTTTGAACATCCCATGCCTCGGCGTCGTTCCCACCGTACACCGCTACCGAGGAGAAGGGCGTGAAGTAGGAGAAACCCTCCATCATTTGATCAATCTGCTGAGCCAGCTCCCGCGTGGGAGCCATGATGATCGAGTTCACCTTGTTTACGTCGTGGTTATCATTTTTCAGGTTGTCCAAAAGCGGCAGCAAGAAGGCAGCGGTCTTCCCCGTTCCGGTTTGGGCGCAAGCGATTACATCTTTCTTGTCGAGGATAACCGGGATGGCCTGTTCTTGGACGGGCGTGGCCTTTTTGAAGTTCATGGCCTCTAAGCCTTCAAGTATAGAATCACAAAGGGGGAGTTCAGTAAATAGCATCTATAGTTGACTTTTTGTATAAAGCGATAAGGTACAAAGATACGACGAAAAAATGATTTTTCCGTGAGGGAGGGTGGGATATTGTTTTTTCTTTCAAGAAAATAGTTTTACCTTTGCACTCGCTTTCGTGGCGCCTTGGAGAGATGGCAGAGTGGTCGATTG
>DUPB01000138.1 GCA_012838585.1 Bacteroidales bacterium | reverse complement strand
TAAACGGTAATGTTCTCGCGAAAGAGGTTCTTATTAAGCAGGGTGGTCAGATAGCGGGGGATATTGAAACCGAAATTATTGAGATTGAGAAAGGCGGTGCTTACAACGGTCAACTTAAAATGACTTCGGCTAACCCCGGCAACGCGCAAAATCCAACTTCGTCACTCTCTAAGTCTGTCGAGTCCACAAGTCCCGCATCCTCATCAACTGCATCTTCGTCATCCAAGACGGAAGCGACGGAACTCAAAAAGTAAAAAATATAAACTCATCCCGATTTATGCTTTTTAAAGAGATAGACAAAACTACAATTATACTTGCTAATTGTGGTAAAAGCGGACCTCGTGTTCGTCGTGTTCCCACTTTTCTTTTACGTACATGGCAACGATGGGTAGGGCTGTTCTTCTTTGTACTCGTAGCCCTAATAGCTACTCTCTGTTTAATAGTGTATCAAAATACCAGCCGCGATTATCAGGCACGTTTAGACAGAGCAAACTATATTCGCAGCAAAATAGATGTTGAGCAGATACAATCCTCTTTCATGGCTATCGATTCAGGTCTGTATCAGCTTAACAGTTTTCTAAATGAACGGGGGTTATCCCATTTTCAGATTGATGAAAACATGGGAAATCTGGGAGGTATACCTGAGGATATCGATGCAACCGAAGTGGCATCGGTAGGAGTATTTTTTGAAAAAGAACTGACCTCATTACTGTCGGATCTTAAATCTCTTCCACTGGGCAAACCTTATGACGGCGATATTACATCAAAATTCGGCTGGCGTCGCAGTCCATTTAATAGGCGTATAGGCGAAAATCACACGGGTATCGATTTTAAAGGTGCAATAGGAGATACAATTTGTACAACCGCGTCGGGTCTTGTAAAAGAGTCGAACTATAATAGCGGTTACGGACATTTTATAGTGGTGCAACATTCCGATACCTTACAAACTCTATATGCCCATCTCTCACGCCGTTTGGTTAAGGTGGGAGATAAAGTGGACACAGGTCAACCTATTGGACTTTTAGGTAATACGGGCAGAAGCAAAGGAGCCCATCTTCATTATGAGGTGATTCATAATTGCCGCAAAATAAATCCTGAACCATTTCTTCTGCAATAACTCAAATGTAACAAATAATATTAATAGCACCTGTTTTTAGGGTGCTTTTTTTGTTGCAACTATTTCATCAAAAACCATTTTTCCTCGCCGTTTCATTGGTTCTTTCATTTATTTTGTCTATTTTTGCAGGCCGAAAAAGGAACCAAGACAGTAGTAAGAACAAATACATTACGCATATAATAAAGCAACGATCAATATGAAGAGAACATTTCAACCCTCCAACAGAAAGAGAAAAAACAAGCACGGGTTCCGCAGCCGCATGGCGACCAAAAATGGGAGGAAGGTACTGGCCGCACGCCGTGCAAAAGGCAGAGCAAAGTTATCCGTTTCTGACGAATTCTAACGCGCTGCATCGTAATTAATTGATAAAGACAGGAGCCCGAGATGTCGAGTTCCTGTTTTTTTTGTATTTTTGCATGTAGCTATACACCCTTTTCTTTTAATGGAACGTATGAATAAACAGAAGTCCAATAAGCCGATACTCGGTAACAGCTTCCTTAAGAACCTGCTAGCGATCATCATCAGCGGTATCGCCTTGGTTCTTTTAGCACTAATCCTCCTGCACGTCTACACCCGGCATGGGCAGAACGTGGTGGTACCTGACCTCGAAGGGCTACAAGTGGAGGAGGCAAACGTTATTCTTACCGCGAAAGGGATGCACGCCGAGATCGTGGATTCCATTTACCGTACCGACGCGGTGCCCGGCGCCATCCTCTCGCAGGTTCCCAAACCCAATAACCGAATCAAGGAGGGGCGCTCCATCTACGTAACGGTCTACTCGAAGAGCCCCAAGGAGGTAGCCGTGCCGGGGCTGGTCGACTTCTCCACGCGCCAAGCCACTGCCTTGCTCAACTCACTTGGATTCAACAACATCACGATAAAAGAGGTGCCATCTCAATACGCCGGGTTGGTATTGAGGGTGGAGTACCGCGGCAAACAGTTGGCACCTGAGGAGAAAGTGCCTGCCGGTTCACCCTTGCAGTTGGTGGTGAGTAGTACCGCCGCTTCCGATTCGCTGGTGGTGGGGACAGAAGCGGAGATGAATGACAACCCCGTGGAAGGGGGGATTGACGACTCATTCTTTTAATTGCCTGTTTCGTGTTGAAGGAGAATTCGGAGCACATCGACCCGTGGCTTTTGGAAGAGGATGAAGAGGAGCAGCGATTCGAGCACTACCGCTTCGTGGCCGACAAGGGACAAAGCTTGTTGCGGATCGATAAATTTTTAACAGTCCGAATAGAAGGGGTGTCACGCAACCGCATCCAACAGGCCGCGGAAGCGGAGTGCATCTTGGTGAACGGGGTACCCGTGAAGTCGAACTACAAGGTAAAGCCGCTAGACGTGATTACCGTCATGTTGGATTGGCCGCGACGTGAACTGGTCATCATCCCCGAGGATATTCCCATCGATATCGTGTACGAAGACAACGCCCTGCTGGTCGTCAACAAGCCGGCAGGCATGGTGGTTCATCCCGGGCATGGCAACTACACCGGCACACTGGTCAACGCGCTGGCATACCACCTGAACGTGGACAAAGCGATGGAGATGGATGATCCCCGAATGGGGTTGGTGCACCGGATTGACAAAGAGACATCGGGCCTGCTCCTGGTAGCCAAGACACCCGAGGCAAAGACCCACCTTTCCGGTCAGTTCTTCCGCAAGGAGACCCAACGGTCATACGTGGCCCTTGTCTGGGGCAACGTGGCGGAAGATGAGGGAACCATCGAGGGTAATATTGGCAGGGACCCCAAGGATCGCATGCTGATGCGCGTATTCCCTGATGGTGAGCAGGGCAAGCCAGCCGTGACCCATTACAAGGTTCTGGAGCGATTCGGGTATGTCACGTTGGTACAATGCCGACTTGAAACAGGGCGTACCCACCAGATTCGGGTGCACATGAAGCATATCGGCCACACGCTTTTTAACGATGAGCGATACGGGGGCAACGATGTTTTACGGGGAACCCGCTACGCGAAGTACAGGCAATTCGTGAACAACTGTTTCGCCCTCTGCCCCCGCCAATGCTTGCACGCGTGTCTGCTGGGTTTCATCCACCCCGTAACAAAAGAGTCACTCCATTTCGAAAGCGATATCCCTGCAGATATGCAAGCGGTCATCGACAGATGGAGGGTCTACCGAAGGAGTCAGGAGTAAAAACAACATCAACCTATGAAAAAAAACATAGCTATCGTATGGGGAGGGTACTCTTCCGAAATCGTGATTTCTGAAAAGAGCGCGGCCGGCATTTACGCTTTCCTGGATAAAGACGACAAGTACAACCTGTTCAAGGTAAAGATCGACCGCCACACCTGGGAGGTGGAGCACCAGGGGAATCGCTTCCCGGTGAACAAAAACGACTTCAGCTTCGAGGCTGATGGGGCAACCACACGGTTCGATTTCGCGTACATCACCATCCACGGCACACCGGGTGAAGATGGCGTACTGCAAGGCTACTTCGATATGCTGGGTCTCCCCTACTCCAACTGTGGGGTATTGGCCTCGGCACTCACTTTCAACAAGTTCACCTGCAACAACTTCCTCAAGAGCTTTGGTGTGAAGGTAGCCCCCTCCATACTATTGAGAAGAAGCGACGCCCACACGCCGGAACAGATCACCTCCAAGCTCGGGTTACCCGTTTTCGTGAAGCCCAACTCGGGTGGCTCCAGTTTTGCCACCACCAAGGTTACCGCGACCACCGAAATGAAGGGTGCGATCGAGGAGGCATTCACCGAGGCGCCGGAGGTCATCATTGAACAGTTCATAGCAGGTACGGAGGTGACATGCGGCTGTTACGAAACTGACAAGGGGATCATCGCGCTCCCCCTCACGGAGGTGGTTCCCGCGAACGAGTTCTTTGACTTCGACGCTAAATACAATGGACAGGTAGAAGAGATAACCCCCGCACGCATCCCGTCATCCACCTCGCTGGTCATCCAGGAGGAGACGAAAAAGATGTACCGGCTTCTTGGCGCCAAGGGGATCATTCGGGCCGATTACATCCTACAAGATGGCGAGCCGATTTTGCTCGAGGTGAACACCACCCCGGGAATGACCAGGACCAGCTTTATCCCTCAACAGGTGGCCGCAGCTGGTCTCTCGATGGGCGACGTGCTGTCGGACATCATCGAAACTGAATACGCTAAAATCCATGTAAACCGATAACGACCATGACCGATATCACCGATCGCTTTCAAGACATTCGGCCGCTGTTGGACAGCGAAGTACCTGAAGCCGTTGCCCGGCTGGTTGCCGACAGAGGGTTCAGGCGGGCTGTAGAACCCATCATGAAACCCCTCTCCTGGGAACAGTTCTCAGGAATCGTCACGCGGTGCAAAAGTAAAGATGACTTCCAGGCGCAGATAATTCACCCGCTTCTAAAGCGGGTGATCGAGCAAACCACCACGAAAATGGTCGGCGCCGGGTGGGAGAATATCGAGAAGAAGAACAGCTACCTCTTTATCTCCAACCACCGGGACATCGTGTTGGACGCGGCCTTCTTTAACATCCTCCTCTTCGATAAGCGAATTCAAACCACCGAGATTGCCATTGGTGACAACCTACTTATTCACCCGTGGATTACCGACCTGGTACGTCTTAACAAGAGCTTTATCGTTAAGCGAAGCGTATCGGTTAGAGAGATGCTGCAGGTGTCACGACATCTCTCCGATTACATCCACCACACGATCAACCAACGTGCGCAATCTATTTGGATCGCACAACGAGAAGGAAGGGCAAAGGACTCTGACGACAAAACGCAAGTGAGCCTTCTAAAGATGTTCACGCTCCATGACAGTGCCAGGCCATTGGAGATGCTGCACCAGCTGCGCATTGTTCCCCTCTCTATATCGTACGAGTACGATCCCTGTGACTTTCTGAAAGCCAAGGAGTTTCAACTCAAGCGAGATGCGGAGGATCATAAAAAAAGCGAGGCCGATGACATCGAGAACATGGCCACCGGTATCATGGGATTCAAAGGGCGTGTCATCTTCCGATTAGGGGAATGTATCAACCGCGGCCTGGAAACTATCCCCGCGGGAACGGGACGCAACGAGGTGCTCGACCGGGCGGCCACGTTAATCGACAACGAGATTTACCGTAACTACACCTTCTTCCCAATCAACTACATCGCGTACGATCGGATGAGCGGCTCCGACCGGTTCAAAAACGAGTATAACGATGAGGAAGTGGCCCATTTCGATACCTACCTGCAACGACAAGTCGACAAGATCGATATCCCAAACAAAGACAGCGATTTCCTACGAGACAAAATCATCGAGATGTACGGCAACACCGTTAAAAATCATCTGGAGCAAGGAGGCAAACAATGATACAATAATTACATGCAAATCAAGAGGATAATAGCGTTCGCTTTCATGGCATTTCTTCTATCCGTTTTGGGTTGCGACAAGGAGCCCAAACGAATGGATGACTACTTCGTGGAATTCGCTACACTGCTGAAGGAGGGTAGCTCCATCCGGTTTCAACTCGATAACGGCCAACTGCTTACACCCGAAAGCAACAACAACATCAAGGGAGAGCATAAGCAACGCGTAATCCTCAACTACACCCCCCTAAAAAATAACCGGGTAAAGGTTAATCACGTGTCACCCATTTATACCGGTGCAATCGAAAACGGCTACCCCGAAAGGTTCAACAACGACCCGGTAAAAATACAAAGCGTATGGGTTGGCGGCGATTACCTCAACTTGATCATCGAGGTGGAATACCGCGAAAAACCTATCACCTTGGCACTACTTCGCAACCTGGAGGCAGCAGGTATCGAACTATACCTTAGCCACTCACGCAACAACGACCTACCCGGGTACCCGCAAATAATGCATGCTTCATTCCTGCTTAGCACGCTCCGTTCCGAGCATCCAG
Organism: Bacteroidales bacterium; assembly: GCA_012838585.1. Classification (GTDB taxonomy): domain Bacteria; phylum Bacteroidota; class Bacteroidia; order Bacteroidales; family Dysgonomonadaceae; genus Proteiniphilum. The sequence goes on along the minus strand of DUPB01000138.1, from coordinate 2,296 downwards.
AAAATTCCAAACAGACCGTTCCCTTCAGGCTTTTCATCAACACCCACGCGGGTATGAGGCTGTTTCAGTTAGAACTCATCTGAGCGGCGGCATCGGCCCTTCATGAGAGTAAATCAACCTTCTTTCACACACGCGTAGGTATCATACCCACCGGACAGGTTGTACACCGCTTCAAAACCACACTGCATAAGAATGCGCGTGGCAACATATCCACGGAGGCCTATCTTGCAGTAGATGTAAATGGTTTTACCCTTCGGTATCTCGCCCAGCCGTCCCCGCAGTTCGTCAACAGGGATATGCAACGATTGGTCAATATGTCCAGCTTGATACTCCTCCGTTGTCCTCACGTCAACCAAGACCGTTTCAGGGTCCCTGGTATCGATATCGTGCCAATGGATGATCTTCACCCGACCTTGCAGGATGTTTTCCGCGATGAAACCGGCCATGTTCACCGGGTCTTTCGCTGATGAGAACGGCGGTGCGTAGGCTTGCTCGATCTCTTGCAAATCCTGCACGGTACCCCCGTTTCGAATTACCTGTGCCAGCAGATCGATTCTCTTGTCCACTCCACCAAACCCCACGGCTTGTGCACCCAGCAGTTTCCCGTTGGGGGAAAAATTGATTTTAAGGGAGATCAGTAAAGCACCGGGATAATATCCCGAGTGCGTTGACCCATGACAGATGGAAGTAATGTACTCTATGCCCTCTTTTTGGAGCTGTCGCTCTGTAGCCCCTGCAGCGCCCACCGATATATCGAATAGTTTCGCGATGCAAGTCCCGACGGTTCCTTTATAGGTACGGCTGTTACCCATCACGATGTTATCGGCAGCGATTCGCGCCTGTTTGTTTGCTGGTCCGGCCAATGGAATCAATGCCGGCTTACCGGTTACGAGGTTCGTCACCTCCACGGCATCGCCCACCGCGTAAATATCGGGGTGGGAGGTCTGCATATACCCGTTCACCTTGATCCCGCCTGAACAACCTATCGTTAACCCTGCCTCCCTGGCTAATCCCGTCTCCGGTCGCACCCCAATACTCATGATTACTATATCGGTTTCGATAGCCTTCTGACTCTTGGTTTGTACCCGTAGACGATCACCCTTCGGTTCAAACGCGGTGACCGTTTCACCCAACAAGAGGTTCACCCCCTGTGAACGAAGGTAACGATGCACCATGGCCGCCATGGGGTAGTCGACCGTGTTCATTACCTGGTTGAGCTGCTCGATAACCGTTACCGATAGCCCAGCCTTCTTCAGGTTCTCGGCCATCTCCAGGCCGATGAAGCCGGCTCCCACGACCACGGCAGAGTCTATACCTTCGCGAGCAACCGTTGCTTTTATTCGGTCCATATCCGACATATTGCGAAGGGTAAAGACCCGCTCGTTATCGACTCCCTTGATATTGGGCTTAAGGGGACTCGCACCGGTGGAGACGATTAGTTTATCGTACCCCTCCACGTAGCTTCTTCCCGTGTTCACCTCTCTCACCGTCACGCTTTTCGAGTCTGGGTGAATCGCTATCACCTCTGACAAAACCCGCGCATCGACATCGTATCGACTTTTGAACCCCGCGGGGGTTTGCAATAGCAGCTTCTCGCGATGCTCGATAACTCCGCCAATATGGTAGGGGAGCCCGCAATTGGCAAACGAAACATACGTGTCCCTCTCGAAAAGCACGATATCCGCCTTTTCATCCAGTCGCCTGAGTCGTGCAGCGGCAGTAGCGCCACCAGCCACTCCACCAATAATTACGATTTTCATACGATTATTTTATTTTTTTATTTCGGTGTATGGAACCTATCGGTTTCATTCGATTATTTTATTTTTTTTGTTTCGGTGTATGGAACTATTTCGATAAGCCAGACGAGCAGAGGACAAGTTTACTTGGACTATGCCGTGGCGAGAAATAGTCTATAACCCCTGACCGTCACGTGGAGGAACGCGAATAAAAAACATTTCCACTTAATTCGCAAATATTATTCCCCTAAAGATATCAGGGTGCGACCTTGCTATTTGAATTTACATCCTTATCATTTTTCTGAATTTTCAGTTTGCGAACTTGGATAAAGTTTATTTTTCATGTACTTTTGCGCGCTTGAAAGATTGTTTTACATGCAGCAGGATATTCGCAACATTGCTATCATCGCCCATGTGGATCATGGAAAAACCACACTGGTAGATAAAATGCTGATGGCGGGAAACCTTTTCAGGGACAACCGGCTCACGAACGACTTAATCCTTGACAATAGTGACCTGGAGCGTGAGCGTGGCATTACCATCCTCTCCAAGAACGTGTC
>DUPB01000137.1 GCA_012838585.1 Bacteroidales bacterium | reverse complement strand
GTTCGAAAAAGAGTTCAACATCTCGATTCCTGATGACCAAGCGGAGAAGATCTCTACCGTTGGTGACGCGATTTCTTACGTGGAAGAACACGCGAAATAACCCATTCCCTTTTTATGAAATTAAAAAGAGTAGTAGTAACAGGCCTCGGCGCGATTACACCGCTGGGCAACGATGTTCAGACCACCTGGAAGAACGCGGTTGCCGGCAAGAGTGGCGCCGGGCCTATTACCCATTTTGACGCCTCGCTGTTCAAGACGCGCTTCGCGTGCGAGGTGAAAGACTTTGACCCCTCCAGCCTGTTTGACCGCAAGGAGGCGAGAAGGTATGACCGTTACTCACAGTTAGCCATTCAGGCGGCTAAGGAGGCGATGGCTCACTCCGGACTCGACCTTGAGGAAGAAGATAAAGACCGCATCGGGGTTATTTTTGCCGCTGGGATTGGTGGTATTAAAACTTTTGAAGAGGAGGTAGGCGGATATTATCAGGCGATAGACAAAGGGCCTCGGTTCAATCCTTTTTTCATTCCGAAAATGATAGCGGATATCGCCGCTGGGCATATCTCTATGATTTATGGACTGAGGGGACCCAATTACGCTACCGTATCGGCTTGCGCCTCTTCCACCAATGCCATCGTTGACGCGTTCAACCTAATTCGGCTGGGCAAGGCCAACGTAATCGTCACGGGTGGAGCAGAAGCGACCGTAACTCCTGCAGCCGTTGGTGGCTTCAACGCGATGATGGCCATGTCCGTGCGCAACGATTCCCCGGAGACCGCTTCCAGGCCTTTTAGCGCGAGCCGCGACGGCTTCGTTATCGGCGAGGGTGCATCGGTGCTTATCCTGGAGGAGCTGGAGCACGCGAAGGCTCGCGGTGCCACCATCTACGCCGAGGTGGCCGGGGGGGGACTATCTGCCGACGCGTACCACATCACCGCCTCTCACCCCGAGGGGCTGGGTGCCAAGCTGGTCATGCGAAACGCCCTAGAGGATGCCGGCATGCAGCCCGAAGATATCGACTACATCAACGTGCACGGTACATCCACCCCGGTAGGGGACATCTCGGAGGCGAAAGCGATCATCGACGTGTTTGGCGACTACAGCTACAAACTGAATATAAGCTCCACAAAATCGATGACCGGTCACCTGCTGGGCGGCGCGGGTGCCCTGGAGGCAATGCTCTGCATCATGGCGCTCAGGGATCAGGTCGTGCCCCCCACCATTAACCACGAAGAGGGGGACGATGACCCGGAAATTGACTACCGCCTGAATTTCACGTTCAACAAAGCCCAGAAAAGGGAGATACGGGCCGCGTTATCAAATACTTTCGGTTTTGGTGGACACAACGCGAGCGTAATTCTCAAGCAATACAACCAGTAAGGTGCTAAGACGATTTATCAAGAGGGTTAAGGTTCTGCCTCACCACGGGAAAGAGCCTTATCTTTCCTTTTACCATATCCTCGGGTTCTATCCCGACCGGATTGATCTCTACCTGGAAGCCATGACGCACCGTTCCTCTTCCACCCGGTCGAGCAAGGGGAAGTGGGTCAACAACGAGCGGCTTGAGTTCCTCGGCGATGCCATCCTCGATGCCATCGTCACCGATATCCTGTACAAAAGATTTGAAAACAAAAAAGAGGGGTTTCTCACGAACATGCGCTCGCGTATCGTGCAGCGGGAGACCCTGAACAAACTGGCCATGAACCTGGGGATCGACAAGCTCATCGTCTCCTCCACGCGTAACCTGGCCCACAACACCAACATCTACGGGGACGCCCTGGAGGCGCTAATCGGTGCCATCTACCTGGATCAAGGGTACCGGGTAGCCAAGAAGTTCGTTTTCGAAACGATGATCAAGCAGCACCTGAACATAGACAAGGTGATGAAGAGCGAGGTCGACTTCAAGTCGAGACTCATCGAGTGGGGCCAAAAAAACAAGGTGGAGGTCCGCTTCGAGCTCACCGAATCACTGTTCGATGCGCAGAACAACCCCGTTTTCATCTCCTGCGTGAAGGTAGCAGACGAGGAGGTAGGCTCAGGCAAAGGCTACTCTAAGAAAGAGTCACACCAGATGGCCGCCAAGGTGGCCATCAAAAAGCTACGCGAGAGCAACGAACTCCGTGAAACACTGATCGAAGCGGCGAGAGAAATCTCTCCTGAGGAAGAAGAGGACTCCGGCAACTAACCCTTTAACCGGGGTAATCATACGTCCCGAACGAGATTCCCATTCGACTGCCCTGCACCACCAAATCGTTATCGGGTGTCACCAACCGAAGGCGTCCCGCCACCTCCGACAACGGCACATCGGTAATCTCGTTGCCTATCTTGGCTACCATCCTGCCGTACCTCCTCTTGCTAATCAGCTGAGCCGCATGTCCCCCGAGCAACGTTCCCAAGTTCCGGTCGGCGGGCGATGGCGAACCGCCCCGCTGGATATACCCCAAGACGGTCTCTCTCGTCTCGTAGCCGGTCCGTTCCTCGATCTCCCTTGAGAAATAGGTGGCCGGCCGTTCATTGGTAGGCACCTCCAGCCCTTCGGCAACCGCCACGATAGAGTAGGCCTTCCCTATCTCCATCCGCTTCTTTATCTTATCGATCACCACCTGCATGTTGTATCCCAGTTCCGGTAACAAAATAATATCCGCCCCGGCAGCCATACCGGCGTGAAGGGTAATCCACCCCGCGTGGTGGCCCATCAGCTCGATTACCATCACGCGACGATGCGAACTGGCGGTTGAGTGGAGGCGGTCGATTGCCTCGCACGCGATGTTTACCGCGGTATCAAAACCAAACGTGATATCGGTACCGTAGACATCGTTATCGATGGTCTTGGGCACACCCACCACGTTCAATCCCATCTCCGACAGCATCCAGGTGGTACGCTGCGTCCCATTCCCGCCAATGCAGACCAGGCAGTCGAGTTCCAGCTCGTGGTACGCATCTTTAATCTGCTCCCTATCCTTTTCATCGGGGGAGGAGATCATGCTTCGAAATATTTTTTCGCGTGCGGTTCCGAGGATGGTCCCCCCCAGGTTTAGTATGCCCGATAGCGATGCATCGGTTAGCTCAATGGTATCTTTATACAAGAGCCCGGAGAACCCGTTCTGAATACCGATTACCTGCATCCCGTAGTGATTAATGGCCGTTTTGCCAACACCCCGAATGGTGGCGTTGATGCCGGGTGCGTCCCCTCCCGATGTAAGAATACCTACTCTCATACGATTAATTTATATTTACGTTAATGTGTATGGCACGTTGGATGATGTCGGCCGCCCGATCCGATGCGCCGGTTTCCCCCATGATCCGCCGCAACTCCGCGTACTGGTTCAGCATCTTCTCGCGGTAAGCCGAATCTTTAAGTAACCGGTAAAGCTCCTTTCGGATATTTCCGACAGTGAAAAACTTCGCGAACAGCTCCTTCACCACCTCCCTGCCACACACCAGGTTGACCAGCGATATGTAGGGAGTATGGAGAATATGTTTAAACGCCCAATAAGCCATCCTGGGTGCTGGCATCCGGTAGCAGACCACCTGAGGTACATTCAGGAGAGCCGTCTCCAGCGTGGCCGTGCCCGAGGTCACCAAGGCGGCATCGGCCTGCGACAAAATTCGATAGGTCTGGTCAAACAGCACAACCGCCCCGTGACCGTCACCTGCATAGGCCTCGTAAAACGAGGGGTCGATACCTGGGGCACCCGCCACCACCAGCTGGTACTCCTCCGTGAAGGGGGCCGCGGCCTGAAGCATCGACGGCAAGTTGTTCTCGATCTCCTGCTTGCGACTCCCTGCCAACAGGGCGATGATAGGTCGTTCATCCAGCCCGTTCGCCCCGATGAACTGCCCGAACGTCTCCTCTTTAAAAGGCCTTTGGGCGATCGCATCGACCG
>DUPB01000136.1 GCA_012838585.1 Bacteroidales bacterium | reverse complement strand
CCGGATGAAGGGCTGCTTTCATTCGGGAAAAAAGCCGTGGAAGAGTCAGTCGTGGATTCGCCAGCCGATAGTTACTGGTCCACCGTGCATATTACCGAGGAGGAGTTTTACCAGTACCTGGAAGATCAACTGATCAGCGATGGGTATTACGACTACCTCTACTATCAAGTCTATCAATAATACAAGGTCAGCTATGAAGAATCGGGTTATCTCGCTCTGCAGTTTATTGTTGCTTTCCACGTTGGGATCGACACTCTTGGCCCAACGTCAGGAAAATCGGTTAATGAACATGGCGGACTATGAGAAGAGAAAAAGAGAGTACATACAAAAAGAGGCCGGACTCACCCAAGCCGAGGCGGACAAATATTTCCCTTTGAACAACGAACTTACCCAGAAAAAATTCGAACTGCACAAGGAGCGTCGGGAGAAACTCAAAGAAATAAAGGAGAATAGCGATATCTCCGACGAGGAATACCGAAAACTGCTGGAAAACGATGTGGAGATCAAGGTAAAAGAAGCCGCCCTGGATAAAGAGTACGCCCCGAAATTCAAAAAGGTGCTCTCCCCCGAAAAACTGTTCAAAGCGCAACAGGCGGAACGCGATTTCATGCAAAAGGAGGTGAACAACTTCAGGCAAGGAAGCGTTCGGCAGGGGTTCGGAAGAGGACGGTAAACTAAAGCGGTGTTATCGGCTATAGGAGCGGTTTTCATTCACACGAATACTTGGATAGTCCCAAAAAGTCTTTCCATTCTATAGTCTCGATAGCCTTTAACAATTCCTTAGATGTTCTCTCAGACAAATTCCTACCATATAAACTCTTATTGCAAAAATTATACATCCCTGTATAACCATTTTTATTTAAGGGTTCAATTATTTTAATGTAAGCACCATCTATCTCTTTAAAGTGAAATTTGTGCGTTTTGGTTAATTCATTCAAACTATAACAAACTTCTATGATGGTATCACAAATGTCAATCAAGGCTTTTCTATTACATCTTCTGCATAACAATAAATCGTCATAAAATATTGAATCTTTACCTAATTCAGTTATTTCAATGATTTTAAAATTAGTAGGAAGTGTTCGAGGGTGAGATTCATCAAAACATTTACCAAAGGAATTCCAATTAATTGATTTCGCGATAATTTCTTCTTCCGATTCTACAACGGGATTTGAGCTGCAAATGAATCCAAAATCATAATGAATACATTCAAATTTCCTTGTTATCAAATGTCCAAATACATTATCAATTCCAAATCCCGTTACATGTTTCCAACCTTTTGGAGTTATTATTGAAAAATAGTTTGTTTCAATTTTCTGCAACCCTTTTTCAGGATAATCTTTGATATATATAGTCTCGAAAGTTCTTTTTATTGAATAATGGCTCAAAAACAGATAATACAGAGCCGAAATAATTATAACGGTTAATAATATTATCAGTAGTCGGAAAAATGTTTTTCTCTTCAAAAACATACTGATGATGGAAAGATAAGCCAAGCAAAAAGCACGGTTTCACGCGCAAAATGCCGTGAAACCGCTTGTAAACTCCTTAACTCGCTTAAAATCAATGTATACCGTGGAGTTGGCGGGAGTCGAACCCGCGTCCAAACGAGGAAGCCATCTGCTTTCTACATGCTTAGCTTCATTTTGGTTGTAGGGAGTGGGCGCGACTGAAGCCACCATACCCGCTCCTTAGCTTCTTTAATTTCGGAAAGGGGCCGAAGCCTCCCCTATCCTATCTCCGATTTACCTGCACCGCCTGATCGGGACGCTTCGGAGCCACAGCTCCCGGGCGATGTCTTGTCCCATCACCTGGTGACGGGATTAAGCGTCAGCTTACTGTACTTCGGCTACGCGGCAAGAGCGTAATTGTTGTTGCCAGTTAATGATTTGACGTTTGAGATTAAAGTGCAAACCGACAACGCACTGCATGCTTACAAACCACCTCTACCCGCTGTCAAAACCAGTCAACCCCATATTTTCATATCTCGCTGATAATCAAAAAGAAACGAGGGGTAACCTCAAGTAACAAGTCAAGTTGCGAGCAGTAAAGCGACACAAAAGTACTGCTTTTCTTTCAAAAGTGCAAATCAATTTAGATGCAACAGCGGTCAATTTCACGCGTCATTCACTAAGCTGTCTACTGATTAGCTTATCGAATTAGTCCTGCAAGGGTTTAATGATTATTGTTATCCTGTCGGTTTCATTTTATAATCCGCGTGAAAAAATGTATTTTTGTGAACGAAACAACGATTGAATGAAAATTTAAAGGTCATGAACAAGATTGTCGCCAAAGAGTACCTCTCTGAGCGGGTGGTTCGTTTTGAGGTAGAAGCCCCGTTAATCGCCAAAAGTCGTCGTGCCGGCCACTTCGTGATCGTGCGCGTGGGCAAGAAGGGGGAGCGTGTTCCCTACACCATCGCCTCGGCCGACGTGGAAAAGGGAACCATCACGCTGGTGGTGCAGCGCGTGGGTAAGTCGTCCGAAAAGCTCTGCCGCTTGGAGGTGGGCGATCACATTACCGATTTGGTGGGTCCGCTGGGGAAAGCGACCGACATCGAGAAGTTCGGAACGGTGGTTTGCGCCGGGGGAGGCGTGGGGGTGGCCCCCATGTTGCCTATCATCGAGGCGATGAAGCAGGCCGGCAACCGGGTTATCTCGGTTATCGCCGCGCGTACCAAGGAGCTGATTATCCTGGAGGAGCAGGTAAGGGAGTATTCCGATGAGGTGGTGATCATGACCGATGACGGGTCATACGGCAAAAAAGGACTAATCACGGCCGGCGTGGAGGAGGTAATCCAGCGGGAAAAGGTGGATCGATGCATCACCATTGGCCCCGCTATCATGATGAAGTTCGTCGCAGAGCTGACCAAAAAATATAATGTGCCCACGGTGGCGTCACTCAACACCATCATGGTCGATGGCACGGGCATGTGCGGTGCCTGCCGCGTAACCGTTGGTGGGCAGACCCGCTTCGTCTGTGTCGATGGCCCCGAGTTTGACGCCCACCAGGTAGATTTCGACGAGATGCTGATGCGATTGAAAGCGTACGATTAATTTAGGTGATAATATTAAGGTATGAGCGACTATTTAAAAACGGAACGGGCGAAAGAGTGGCGCACGGCGTTGCGCGCATCGCTAAAGAACAAGGATCGCGTTGCCATCCCGCGGGTGCAGATGCCCGAGCGGGATCCCATGGTACGTCGGCACAACCACGACGAGGTGAACCTGGGGCTTACCCCCGAGCTGGCCGTGGGTGAAGCACGCCGCTGCCTTGACTGCGCGAACCCCACCTGTATCAGCGGTTGCCCGGTGGAGATCAACATCCCGAAGTTCATCAAGAACATCGAGCGCGGTGCGTTCCTCGAAGCGGCGAAAACGCTGAAAGCATCCAACGCGTTACCGGCCGTCTGCGGCCGCGTCTGCCCACAGGAGCGGCAGTGCGAAAGCCAATGCTTTTACACGCTCAAGCTGAATAAGGAGCCGGTGGCAATTGGCCACCTGGAGCGATTTGCCGCCGACTACGAGCGGGAGAGCGGTCAGGTATCCATCCCGGAGACCGCGCCGGCCAATAATATTCGGGTCGCCGTGGTAGGCTCGGGACCCGCCGGCCTCTCCTTCGCGGGCGATATGGTGAAGTTAGGGTACGACGTAACCGTTTTCGAGGCGCTCCACGAGCTGGGGGGCGTGCTCCGGTACGGGATTCCCGAGTTCCGCCTCCCCAGCGAGATCGTCGACGTCGAGATCGACAGCCTCCGCGCGATGGGGGTGAAGTTCATTACCAACTGCATCGTGGGGAAGACCATTTCTCAAGAGGACCTCGTTGACGAGGGGTTCAAAGGGATCTTCGTGGGTAGCGGTGCCGGGCTGCCCAACTTCATGAACATCCCCGGCGAGAACCTGGTAGGCGTGATGTCGTGCAACGAGTACCTCACGCGGGTGAACCTGATGCAGGCGGCCGACCCGGATAGCGATACCCCGGTCTACAAGGGAAGACAGGTAGCCGTTATCGGCGGGGGCAACACGGCCATGGACGCCGTGCGCACCGCGAAGCGACTCGGCGCGGAGAAGGCAGCCATCGTGTACCGTCGTACCGAGCAAGAGATGCCGGCAAGGGTAGAAGAGGTCAAGCACGCGAAGGAGGAGGGAATCGAGTTCTTCACCCTGCACAACCCGCTCCGGTACGAGGGTGACGAGCGGGGACGGGTGCAACGGGCCGAGTTGCAACGCATGCGCTTGGGCGAACCCGACTCGTCGGGTCGTCGCCGCCCCATCCCTATCGAGGGCGACACCGTTTGGCTAGAGGTGGACGAGGTGATCGTGAGCGTGGGGGTCTCCCCCAACCCGCTTATTCCCCAATCATTCACCGGGTTGGAAATCACCCGGTGGGGTACTATCGTGGTCAACGAGGATACTATGCAGACTGCCGATGAGATGATCTTCGCGGGGGGCGATATCGTGCGTGGCGGGGCCACCGTTATCCTGGCCATGGGCGACGGGAGAAGGGCCGCCAAGGCGATGCATCGCTACTTGCAAGGCGAAGGATAATCTGATATACGTTTAACAACCAACGGTTCATGCAACAACCAACGACAGAGAAAGCAGTTAACGGTAGAGAAAGCAACCAACAATACAACCAATAGCAGAACTAACAACTAAGTTATCCGTGTAACCTATGGAGACAGATCCTATTAAAATACTGGCAGACGCCCATATACCCTTCCTGCAAGGGGTTGCGGAGCGGTACGGTGAGGTAGAATACCTACCTGGAAACCGGTTCACACCGGATGCCGTGAAAGACAAAGACGCGCTCATCGTCCGAACCGTCACCCGCTTTAACGAGGAGATACTGGCCGGTAGCCAGGTCAAGTTGATCTGCTCGGCCACCATCGGGTTCGACCATATCGACACCGCGTATTGCGATGCCCAAGGTATCGCCTGGCGTACCGCCCCCGGTTGTAACGCCTCATCCGTGGAACAATACGTTACCGCCTCCCTGCTTTACCTGGCACGAAAACATCACTTTCGATTGAACGAGAAAACGATCGGCATCGTGGGCGTGGGGAACGTGGGGAGCAAGGTGGCTGCCGCGTGCGAGAAACTAGGCATGAGGGTGCTACTCAACGACCCCCCGCGGGAAGAGCTGGAAGGGCCAGCGGCGTTTACACCCATCGAGACCATTCAGCGGGAGGCCGATATCATCACCTTTCACACGCCACTCACGCGGGACGGAAAACATAAGACATACCACCTCGCTGACGACGAGTTCTTGAGCGGCACCACACGCCAACCGTTTATCATCAACGCCGCGCGGGGAGGAGTAGTCGACAACCGCGCCTTATCCCGTGCACTAGACGATGGAATCGTTTCCGGGGCGGTAATCGACTGCTGGGAGAACGAACCCAATATCGACTTGGAACTACTCGGGCTGGCGGATATCGCGACCCCACATATCGCGGGGTACAGCGCGGATGGCAAGTGGAACGCCGCCAAGATGAGCCTGGAGCAACTGAACGACTTCTTTCAGCTCGATATAGCCCCTCGCTACCAGGAGATTCCACCGCCAACTGAGCCGTCCATTTTCCTTGGCGATGTGGAACCATCGCGCCAACTTGAACAGGCCGTGTGGCACACCTACAACCCTGCATCGGAAACGGAAGCGCTGAAAGCCGCGCCCGGCGAGTTTTACCAGTTCCGCTCCCACTACCCGCTCAGGAGGGAGTACCCGGCGTATCGCGTTCACGGTAGCGACACATCGGTAACGCCACTATTAACGAAACTGGGGTTTCAAGTTGCTTATTGAGGGACACCTATCTGGATTTCAACGTTGACAGGTACCAGGGCGAACAACCTTCTGTTCCGTCATAAACAGCCACGATAACAAAAGAAGCAATATTTTACCATAGATTATGATAAATATCGCTGCTTTGACTTTTTTTATTAAACAAAAAAAGGTAAATTTGCATCTGGGTAAAATCAATCCCAACAACGATTAGAGTCAATGTGATAATTTTTAAATTTATTAATTAATTATAACAAAACATGAAAAGAACATCTCGTATTTTGACACTGTTGCTGATCGTAGGAGTAGCTATTTTCTCTACCTCTTGCAGCAACAAGCTGAAGCCATTGAATCAAGACAACTTCAACGTGACTCCTTCACCGATTGAAACGGTTGGAAACAAGGTCCCCGTAACCGTTAACGGGACGTTCCCCGAAAAATGGTTCCACAAGAACGCCATCGTAACGATTACGCCGGTACTCAAGTACGGGAACAATCAAGAGGTGATGGGTACACCCTACAGCTTTCAAGGTGAAAAGGTGTCGGGCAACCGCGTAACGGTACCGCATAGCCGTGGAGCCAACATGACCATGAACTCCACATTCGACTACGTTCCCGATATGTTATCTTCTGAGCTCTACCTACGGTTTGACGGAAGGGTTAAGAGCAAGAGATCCAACCTACCCGACCTGAAGGTTGCCGACGGTGTTGTCGCCACCTCTGCCCTGGCCGATGTGAAGACAACCGCCCCATCGGTTGCCCCGGATGCTTTCCAACGCATTATCGAGGACGTGCAAGAAGCCAGCATCATGTTCGTGATTGAACAGGCCAAGCTGCGCGACAGCGAGTTGAACAAGACTGACGTGACCGATTGGAAACGTCGTGTAGAAGAGGCATTTAACGATCCCAAGCAGAACGTGAACGTGGAGGTATCGGCGTACGCTTCGCCCGACGGAGGATTTTCCTATAACGAGCGTCTGGCTGCCCAACGCGAAAAGAACACCTCCAGCTACCTGGAGGGCGAGATGAGCAAGCGGAACATCGATACCGATGTATACGCGCACTACACGGCACAAGACTGGGAAGGGTTCAGGCAACTCGTCTCCGCTTCAAACCTGCAGGACAAAGAACTGATTTTACGCGTACTGCAGATGTACCCGGACACCGAAACCCGTGAGCGTGAGATTAAAAATATCTCGTACGTGTTCGAGGACCTGGCTAAAACCATTCTCCCGCAACTGCGTCGTTCACGCCTGATTGCCAACATCGAGATCATTGGTAAGTCAGACGAAGAGATCATGGCCGCCTGGAATGGCAACCCGAAAGAGTTGACCGTTGAAGAGCTGTTATATGCATCTACCCTCACCGCTGACGAGGCTGTGAAAGAGCGTATCTTCCAATATGCTACCGCCAACTTCTCGAGAGACTACAGGGGATGGAACAACCTTGGAACCATATACTTCAAGCAGGGTGACTACGCGAAGGCCGCGCAATCGTTCGACCGCGCCGCACAAGTGAATCCCTCAGCTCCCGAGGTGAACATGAACAAGGCACTGCTGGCTATCCTGGAAAACGACCTGAACAAAGCCAACGAGCTGCTGGGTAAATCGGCCGGTGCCGACGGGCTGGATAGCGCGATGGGTCTCTTGAACTTGCTGCAAGGAAACTACAACCAAGCAGTAAGCGCTTACGGAAATAACGTGAGCAATAACGCCGGGCTCGCCCACCTCCTGATGAGGGATTACAACAAGGCGAAGCAGACGCTCGACTCGGTAGAAAATCCGGATGCCACCACTGCTTACCTGCTGGCCATCATCGCATCGCGTACCAACAACTTTAACGACGTGATGTCGAACCTACGCACGGCTATCGGACGTGACCGGACCATCGCTGCTCAAGCGTTGAAAGACCTGGAGTTCGCCAAATACCGCACGAACCAAGATTTCATGTCGATCCTGAAGTAATTACAGAAAAGGATTCACTTGATACCAATAACTTTAAAAAGAGCGGGCTTTAACAGGCTCGCTCTTTTTATTGCGATTCTTTTGTTATCTTCGCGTACTTTTTAGGGAACGACCAAAATGATGTTGGTGTTAAAAAAGATCGTTGGGTACTTTTGCGAAAAACGACCAAAACGATGTTGGCGTTAAAAGAAATCGTTGGGTACCTTTACGGGTACCTACCCTTTAAGCTACGTGTATAACGATTGATAGAGCATTAATAAGATGATGAATTTTGTTGAAGAGCTCCGCTGGCGCGGCATGATACATGAGATCATGCCGGGTACGGAGGAGGAGCTGATGAAAGGGCGGGCATCGGGCTACCTGGGCATTGATCCCACGGCCGACTCCCTGCATATCGGTCACCTTGTGGGCGTGATGATGCTCAGGCACTTCCAACGCGCGGGACACACCCCCATCGCGCTGGTAGGCGGTGCCACGGGAATGATTGGCGACCCCTCGATGAAGTCGGTGGAGCGTAACCTGTTAGATGAAGAGACCCTCCGTCACAACCAGGAGGCGATTAAGAAGCAGCTGGGTAAATTCCTTGATTTCGAAAGCGATATCGCCAACCGGGCGGTACTGGTAAACAATTACGACTGGATGAAGGGGTACACGTTCCTCAACTTCATCCGCGATATTGGCAAACACATCACGGTGAACTACATGATGGCCAAGGACTCCGTGAAAAAGCGCATTAGCGGCGAAGCGGGTGAAGGGATGTCGTTCACCGAGTTCTCTTACCAGCTGCTGCAGGGATACGACTTCCTCCACCTCTACCGGGAGATGGGATGCATCATTCAGCTGGGTGGATCTGACCAGTGGGGCAACATCACCACCGGCACCGAGCTCATTCGTCGCGTGGAAGGTGGTGAAGCGTTCGGCTTGGTCTGCCCCCTGATCACCAAGGCCGATGGCGGCAAGTTCGGCAAGACCGAAAGCGGCAACGTGTGGTTAGATAGCCGCTACACGTCGCCCTACAAGTTTTACCAGTTCTGGTTAAACGTGAGCGACCCGGATGCCGAGAAGTACATCAAGATATTCACCTCGCTGAGCAGGGAGGAGATCGAGGGGCTGGTGACCGAGCAACGGTCGGCTCCCCACCTGCGTCCGCTACAGAGGCGGTTGGCCGAGGAGCTCACGGTGATGGTGCACTCTCGGGAGGCGTACGAGATGGCCGTGACCGCGTCGAACATCCTGTTCGGTAGATCCACCTCCAGGGAGCTGCGTGCTATAGACGAGGAGACCTTCCTCCAGGTGTTCGAAGGGGTACCGCAATTTACCGTATCTCGCGACAAACTGGCCGGTGGCATCGCGGCGGTGGAACTGCTCACCGAGGAGGCCGCGGTATTCCCCTCCAAGGGCGAGATGCGCAAAACCGTGCAAGCGGGTGGCGTGATGGTCAACAAGGAGCGATTGGAGGCGTTCGATGAACCCATCGATCACTCCCACTTGATTGGCGATAAGTACATCCTCGCGCAACGGGGCAAGAAGAACTACTTCCTGCTGATCGCGGAGTAAGGATCCCTTTCGTATAACGAGAAACGTGGCTTTCCGTAACGATTAACACCCCTTTCGCCTTTCAAGCTATAAGAGCCAAACCGCTGTAACGGTGTATAGAAGCCGAGCGAAATGGCTTCAAAAGTAAATTGTCCCTGAAATATTTGGAAGGTGAGGGGATTTATTCTATTTTTGCACTGCTTTTCACGAAGCACGTAAGGATTGTCCCATAGTGTAATGGTAGCACTCCTGGTTTTGGTTCAGTCAGTCTAGGTTCGAATCCTGGTGGGACAACAAT
>DUPB01000014.1 GCA_012838585.1 Bacteroidales bacterium | reverse complement strand
TTCAATTGCACGAACAGGTTGCTTAAGCGATTATGCATTCAGTCAACCTGCACGTTTTGGACTACATCTTTATTAACACTATTCACATTATGGATGATATAAAACCGAGGCAAAGAAAAAGCAAGAAGGTACTCCGGTGGTTCCTCTTCATTCTCCTGCTGTCGCTGGCCGCTTTCGTATATATTCGCTACTACTACGTGTTTGGCACGGGGGTAAAATCTGGCGAACTCAACTACCTGGTATACAAGGGGGTAATATTTAAAACCTACGAGGGAAAGTTGATTCAATCGGGATTCCGCGCCGACAAGCCGGGAGGGTTACAGTCCAACCAGTTTGACTTCTCGGTGGTGGACGAGGAACTCGCGAAAGAGTTGATGCTGCTGGGCGGCAGACACGTGCAGTTGCATTACAAAGAGTATTTTGGCGCCCTCCCATGGCGAGGATACACCAAGTTTGTCGTGGACAGCATCGTCTCGATAGAGGAACCCTTGGATCAAGAGTTGGAAAAGGAGATCACCCCCTACTTGTTAGAGACCCTGTGATGGGGTCGAGGTTTCCAATCACTGGTGACCGAATGTTGCAGTAAAGGCACTCAGCCTGTAATAGGAGCAAGGTTTCATGAAAATCTTGGGTAGTTGAAAAGCGGTAACAAAAGTAAGAAATGGGAAAAAAGCAACGCTTCTACGTCGTTTGGAAAGGCGCTCAGCCTGGCGTTTACCTTTCGTGGGCAGAATGCAAGCCCCAGGTTCAGCACTACCCAAACGCCCTGTATAAATCGTTCACCACGTTGGCAGAGGCAGAAGCAGCCTACAAAGAGAA
This sequence comes from Bacteroidales bacterium, assembly GCA_012838585.1. Taxonomy (GTDB): domain Bacteria; phylum Bacteroidota; class Bacteroidia; order Bacteroidales; family Dysgonomonadaceae; genus Proteiniphilum. The sequence continues at coordinate 15,102 of DUPB01000014.1, read as the reverse complement.
TCCCTGGAAGTACATCGGTGGACAAGGCAACGGGGCAACACCTAGCAGCAAACGAAAACATGTGGTGCAAGAGGTGTACCCAAGCGGTTCCATTATCTCGGAGAGCATTGCCGTGGACGCCGCCTGTAGCGGCAACCCCGGCCCCATGGAGTACCGAGGTGTCTACGTCGGCGATGGCAGAGAGCTCTTCCATTATGGTCCCCTGGAGGAGGGCACCAACAACATCGGCGAGTTTCTGGCCATCGTGCACGCGCTGGCCCTGTTAAAGCAGAAAGGAAGCAATCTCCCCATCTACAGTGACAGCGTGAACGCGATCAAGTGGATCAAGAAGAAAAAGTGCAATACCAAATTGGAAGTCACAGGGCGAAACAAAGCTCTTTTCGAGTTGATAGGTCGTGCCGAGAAGTGGCTTCACGAGAACAGCTACCACAACGCCATCCTCAAGTGGGACACGGAAAGGTGGGGAGAGATTCCCGCCGATTTCGGGAGAAAAAAATAGGTTGTTCTTCTAACCCGGTTTCACCCGAGTTCTTGACATCTCAACGATTCTTAACATCCCCACGATCCTTGACATCTCAACGATTCTTGACATCTCCACGATCGGCGTTTGGCCGGGACTATTCCTCCAACTCCTCATCATCCGTGAAGTAAGGCTTCGGGGGTTGGAGGTCAGGAAAGACCCTGCGCACGTTTGCCGTTACGGCCTCCGCGAACTCCTCCAGCTCCATGTTCAAGACCTGTGAGGCTTGTAGATAGACATCGCGTATCGACATATCCCCCTCATCCGTCTCGCAAAATATCCGATCCATAGGGATGAGTGGCAGTGAGTCGACGTTCAGGTGATCACCTATCGAGAAGAGGAATCCCTCGTTGATAAGCCGCTTGGTAAGCTCGGGTCTCCCCCGGTACCCATGGATAATGCTGGGTTGCGTTGGTTTCAGCTCGCGGTATACATGAATAAGCTCTTCCCAAGCTTTCACGCAATGAATGATCAGCGGCTTGCCAAGCTTCTCAGCGAGCTCGATATGTTGTTTAAAGAGCGGGATTTGCACGTCAAACGAAGGTCCTTTCAGTCGATCAATACCCGTCTCCCCAATAGCCACTATCCGAGGATTAGGGGCAATTTCCGTCAGGTAGGTCATTTGCGTTTCGCTTCCCTCGGAATACCACGGGTGAATGCCGCACGAGAAGGCGTGACGCCGGTGCGAATCTTTGGCTACCTCAAATTCAAGGGGATATACGTCGAAGATACACGAATGATAGGGGTCATCATTCTCTTCGAGTAAAATTTGGTGGGTGTGTACGTCGTAGAACTCCATACTTTTATTATCTCATATTTTGAGTCTCATCTCTCAATTATTGCTTGGCTAATCCTTATCCGTTTTGAGCTTAACCTTAGGCTCGGGAACAGGATCGTACCCTTTTCCTCCCCAAGGGTGGCAGCTCAAGATACGCCTGGCAGCCAAGTAAGTACCTTTGAGCGGGCCATGCTTTTTCAACGCCTCGATGGTGTAGCGGGAACAAGATGGCGTGTAGCGACAACTGGGCGGCAACAGGGGGGAGATAGCTGCCCTGTAAAAGTAGACGGGAATCAACAAGACCCACGTGATGGCTTTTCCAACCCATTTCAACATACCACTTTACCGTTATCCAGTTGAACAATCAGGGTACTCAACGCCTTTCGCATCCCTTTCTCCACGGTCATGTAGTCGGCTATTCCCTCTTTCACGTAAATAAAAGCAATATCAATACCCTTGTCCTCACTAAACGCTATCTGGCTCATAAGTTGCTTGTTCAGTCGGTAAGCCTCTCGTGTGAGCCGTTTCACGCGATTGCGCTTTACCGCGGATCGAACCCTTTTTTTGGGAACCGAAATCATTATCGAGGCTATCGCCAACGAACCCCTTGCCCGCTCCAGGTAGAGCACCCGAAAAGGGTAAGCCATAAAGGAGTTGCCTTGTGCAAAAAGCGTTTCAATCCTTCGTTTTCCAGTAACCCGCTCCTCCTTTGTAAATGTAAAGCGCTTTTCGTCGTTCATAAAGCGGTTCGCTTACCGCGAATGAAACTTATGGTTCTCCTGTATAAAGACCTCTAGAGCAGCCGTCATAGAGGGACAATCTGGCCGTGGGGCCTCGCAGTCGAGTCTCAGGCCAGCCTCTTCTACCGCCTTGGCCGTGGATGGGCCGAAACAGCCGATGGCCGCATCACCCTGCACGTAGTTAGGGAACTTGGTACGCAAAGATTGAATTCCCAAGGGGCTAAAGAAAATAATCATATCGTAATCCAACGTCTCATCCTCCGGGAAATCATTGCTCACGGTCCGGTACATTACCGACTTGGTATACCCTATCTTCTTTTCAACCAAGAAGTTAATCACCTCATCACTATGCTCTTCCGGTACGGGCAGGAGAAACTTCTCTTTCGAGTGCTTCGTGAAAGCGTTGCTTAGTCCCTCAATTCTACCCGTTGGACTGAAGAATATCTTCCGTTTTCTATAAACGATATACTTCTGCAAGTAGAGTGCAACCGTTTCCGATATGCAAAAGTACTTCATCGTCTCGGGAACCATGATCTTCATCTCTTCGCAAATGGAGAAGAACTTATCCACCGCGGTGCGGGCCGTGAAAATAATGGCCGTGTGATCCAGTATATTGATTCGCTGCTGCCGGAACTCTTTCAACGAGACCCGATCGACCCGTATAAAAGGATAGAAATGAATATCCACGTTGTACTTTTCCCCGATATCGTAATAGGGAGAGCGTTCGCTTGTAGGTTTAGGTTGAGAGATAAGAACCTTGTTGATTTTACGGACCTTCATACCAAGTAGTTTCCTGCAAAATTTACAATAGAGCACGCCCCTTTGTATAATAGCATGTAAGGAGCAATTTCAGTGCCGCAAAGATACAAAATAAAATAGATTGGCCCGACTTTATTCTTAACAAAAATATTTAAGAGACCAAGGGCAGCTGCACCCCGGTTCATTAAGAATAGCAACAGCAATATATAGAGCATCGCATGACTATGCTCGGGTAGAAAAATGAAAACCAGCGCGGGCAAAAAAAAGGTTAGCCCCAACAGTTGCAAGTGACTGTAATAATACCCCCTCCATCGCAGCAAATCCACGGTAAGAAAGAAAGAGGAAATAGCCCTATACATCAAAAACTTAAGCCCCGCGAAGAGGCTAAGTCCCAGAAATATAATGCCAAATCCGAGTAGGAAAGCGGTTGGACCCAGTGAGATAGGGATACGGGAAAGGAGGTAACCAAATAGGACGATGGCACCGAGCAGGATGACTTGAACAGTCATGAAGAACCCTCCCCACACCTCGGCAGTGGTCACCTGTTTCTTGTGCCCAGGCATGATGTCCCTGCGCAAGGAGAGTCTATTCTTCAAGTCGATGAAAAACGTGCCCCGGGAATCACGAACCACCAGGGAAGAAAAAAGGAAGCAGAGCAAAAAAACAAGAAAAAGGGCACTCGTCATCCAATCCGAAACGGGCAATGGTAACCCTACCCTACCTGGTAGCGTGTTCTGCATTCCCGACAAAAAGGTGGAATCAATCGCGAAGAAAAGACCATCATCCTCTAACGGCAAATAGTCAAAGCGTCCCAGGTCAACTTTTAGCAAATCGGGATGCACCATCGGTTCGGCTGCCCTCAGGTAAAGGGAAAGCGAGTCTGGTATTGTATCGGAAAGGGGATGAAACACGGCCTTCGTACGTTTTACGCGAAGGTACTACTCTTTTTCGTTAACTCATCTTCCATCGCCGGGTTATTTCGACTTCATAACAGCCTAACGGGTATGTCACGAGCTAATCGCCATACTTAGAGACATTGCCACTCCACTCGGAGGGATTTTGCAAAAGCCCCATCGCCTCCTCCGGCGTAGTCACCACCTCCCACATCGTGCGGAAGCCACCGTTCATGAATTTTTCAGCGATCATCTGGTCGAAAAACTGCAACAGCTTATTGTAATACCCGTTCACGTTCAGGATAATGACGGGGTGCGTATATAGCCCTAATTGCTTCCACGTGAGAATCTCGGCCAACTCTTCGAGTGTTCCCAACCCACCTGGGAGCGCGATGGCCGCTTCCGATAGGTTCGCCATGCACTCTTTACGCTCATGAATGGTCTCGGTAATGATCGTTTCACTGAGCCGCTCGTGGCACCAGCCGGCATCGGCCATGAACCGTGGAATGATTCCCTTCGCCGTTCCCCCGTGATAGAGGATGGAGTCGTTCAAGGCACCCATCAGCCCTTGGTTACCCGCCCCGTTCACGCAGGTAACACCGTCCTCGGCGAAGAGTTGTCCCAATCGTTTAGCGGCGTCCAAGTACACCTCGCCTACCTCCCTGCTAGAGGCACAGTAAACGACCACCGTCAACCCTCTCCCTCTCATAGAGCAAACGCCTCCCTTAACGCATCCACGTAATCAAGCTTCTCCCACGTGAAGAGCTCCACATCGCACACCACCGGTCGTGACTTGTAACGCGACGAGAACACCTTCTGCACCACGCGTGGTTCACGCCCCATATGACCGTAAGATGCAGTTTCGGCGTAAATGGGGTTGCGCAGTTTCAATCGCTCCTCGATGGCTTTGGGACGCATATCGAACAGTTCACCAATCTTCTCCGCGATCTCTGCATCGGAGACATTCACCTTGCTTTTCCCGAAGGTATTGACATAAATGCTCATCGGTTGAGCCACCCCGATGGCGTATGCCACCTGGATCAACACCTCGGGGGCAATCCCCGCTGCCACCATGTTTTTAGCGATATGTCGTGCCGCGTAGGCAGCGGAACGATCCACCTTAGAGGGATCTTTCCCCGAGAAAGCACCGCCCCCGTGGGGTGCTTTTCCCCCGTAGGTATCCACGATAATCTTGCGGCCGGTCAGTCCCGTATCCCCATGCGGCCCACCGATCACGAACTTACCCGTCGGGTTCACGAAGTAGCGGATACCGTCATCAAAAAGTTTGTGGATGTCATCCCGGCGTTTATATTGCTCCCGCACCCGGGGGATGAGGATGGTGCGTATGTCCGACTCGATACGTGCGTGCATCCGCTCATCGGCTTCCAACGCGGCCTCCGGTGTATCGTTCAGGGGCTGTTCAAACTCGTCGTGCTGCGTGGAGACGACAATGGTATCAATACGAAGCGGGGTGCCGTCAGAAGCGTACTCCACCGTAACCTGCGACTTGGCATCCGGACGCAGGTAAGGCATCAATTCCGGTTCGTTCTTGCGGATATTGGCCAGTTCCACCAGCAAGGCATGGCTCAGATCGAGCGGCAGAGGCATGTAATTCTCCGTCTCGTTGGTGGCGTAGCCAAACATCATCCCTTGGTCGCCCGCGCCCTGCTCCATGGGGTCTCCTTTCTGGTCGACTCCACGGTTAATGTCGTCCGACTGTTCATGGATGCTCGTGAAGACACCACATGAACGGGCTTCAAACTGGTACTCGCTTTTGGTATAGCCAATTTTGGCAATCACCCCGCGAGCCACTTCGGCCACATCGACGTAGGCCTTCGATTTCACCTCACCGGCAATCACTACCTGCCCGGTAGTAACCAATGTTTCGATCGCCACTTTCGAGGCGGGATCATAGGCTAAGAACTCGTCTAGTAGGGTGTCGGATATCTGATCTGCCACTTTATCGGGATGTCCCTCCGACACCGACTCGGAAGTAAATAAGTAGTTCATTTAAAACGGTTTTTTCAATCAAAATAACGGGGAGTCGATTCAAAGGAAAAGGGGATGCAAGCAGCGCGTTTTAGCATTTTTTTCTGTGGTTGCAAGCAGTTCAAATCTTTCCACATTACTTTAATCGAATGTACAAATATAAAGACGCCCGCGAAGGTAACCTATTTTTTTATATTTCGTGCGATTCCGGGGCAAAAATCGGGGGCAAAAACCCGTTTTCCCTGAGCCAATCTTCCAGCTTCACCTTGCCGGTGAAATGCATCGTGTGAAAGCCCAGCTGGCGAGCCGTCTCGATATTAGCCGCGTTATCGTCGATGAAAAGCGATTCTCCAGCTTTCAACTGGTACCGCTCCAGCAGGATTTTATACAGCCGGGGATCCGGTTTGATAATCTTCTCTTGCCCCGATACCACGATCCCATCCAAATCGTCAAAGAAGTCATACCGCTCCATCGCGATGGGCAGGGTTTCAGCCGACCAGTTGGTGAGCCCGTAGACCTTGTACTTGGTCTTAAGCGGCTTTATCAGTTTCACGTTTTCATCAATGATGCCCCCCAGCATCTCCTCCCATCGCCCATAGAACAGGGCAATCTCATCGTGATAGCGGGGATACTCTGCCTGCAACAAGCGGGTGGCCTCTACCAACGGGCGGCCGGCATCTTGCTGGACATTCCAATCGGAGTTACAGATGTGCTCCAGGAAATGGTACATATCGCACTCGTTATCGAATACTTTCCTATAAAGGTAGATGGGGTTCCAATCGATCAATACTCCCCCGAAGTCGAATACAATGTTACGGATTGATTTCATTTGCATTTGCTTATCAAATTAGACTCAGATAGAAACATTCCAACTGAAAATAGGTTCACGCCCAAACTGTAATTCCGGTGCCCAATATACTATTTTTTCGGGTAAATTGATTACTTTTGCCCCTTGTATAGGCAAAAATTGATTTCATCATGATCACAGCAGACCAACTAAAAGATGTGTTGGAGCGCGAGCAGGCGCTGAGGGGGTATCTTTGACATCGATGCCAAAACCATCCAACTGGAAGAGGAGGAGCTACGCACCCATGCACCCGATTTTTGGAACGACAGTAAGTCGGCCGAAAAGCAAATGAAGGTAGTGAGGGAGTTGAAGTTTTGGTTGAACGCTTATCAAGAGGTCAAGGCAGCCGCCGAAGAAGTACAACTGGCTTTCGACTTTGCCAAAGAAGGGGTTGTGTCGGAAGAGGAACTGGATAACAACTACCTCCATGCTCTCAACCTCATCGAGGAACTCGAACTAAAAAACATGCTCCGCAAAGAGGAGGATAAACTGGGTGCCGTGCTCAAGGTGAACGCCGGCGCAGGTGGCACCGAAAGCCAGGATTGGGCCTCAATGCTTTTCCGGATGTACCAGCGTTGGTGCGAAGGGAAAAGTTACAAGACAACGATCACCAACTGGCAGGACGGCGATGATGCCGGCATCAAGACGGCGACCCTTCAAGTAGAGGGCGATCTGGCCTACGGGTTCTTGAAAAGCGAGAACGGGGTACACCGCCTCGTGCGGGTCTCCCCCTTCAACGCGCAAGGTAAACGAATGACATCATTCGCCTCCGTCTTCGTGGTACCGTTGGTCGACGACTCGATCGAGGTGGAGGTCAACCCTGCAAACTTGAGCTGGGAGACGTTTCGCTCCTCGGGAGCCGGGGGACAAAACGTGAACAAGGTGGAGACAGGCGTAAGGTTGCGCTACCTCTACACCGATCCCGACACGGGACAAGAGGAGGAGATCGTGATTGAAAACACCGAGAGCCGCTCACAAATGGGCAACAGGGAGAACGCGCTTCGGTTGCTCCGCTCACAACTATACGAAAAAGAGCTCGAGAGACGAAGGGTAGCCCAAGCCGCGATCGAGGCGGGGAAAAAGAAGATCGAATGGGGTTCGCAAATCCGCAGCTACGTGTTTGACGACCGACGGGTAAAGGATCACCGCACCAACCACCAAACATCCGACGTGTCGGGGGTAATGGATGGTGATCTTGACGCGTTCATCAAAGCATACTTGATGGAATTTGGAGGAGAATAACCCCCTTACTTTGAATTATTTTATACATGGCACGCACATATTATTCAGATAGGTTTTCAAGAGAAGGCAAGGTTCTAATAAAGAGACGGCGACTGGTGATCTTTACCCGCAACTTGGTCGGCTCTAAAAGTGAACTACTGCTACTTTTCGCTCTTGCTCTCTCCCTCACCCTGTTTAACACACCTGTATCAGCGCAGATAAGCCATGGCGGACGTCCCCTGCCACTGTCCGCGGGGATTAGCGCACGGTCAGTCGATCCCACCGCGGGCCTTTTCGTAGAAATGCCCTCGTTTGACCAAGAGGCGGCCTTGCGTCGCGCTCAGGAGGATCGAGCCAGGCTGAAAAGCCTTGAATTCGCGCACAAGTTCGACGTACACCTTCGCCCGGACAACTCGGGAACCACCTTCACGTACGCGGACATGAGGGTGTGGCGCGTGGGTATTCGCTCAAGAGGCGCTTACTCGATCAACCTGCTTTTCTCCAAATTTCGACTACCGGAAGGAGCCAGGCTGTTTGTCTACAACACCCGTCAAACGGAGGTACTGGGTGCCTACACCCACGAGAACAACAGCGATTTAAACCTACTCCCGGTACAACCCATCGGGGGGGAAGAGTTAATCGTGGAGTACCAGGTACCCTTGCACACCACGGATAAAGGCGAGGTGGAGATTGGCGACGTAAACCACGACTTCCTTGGCCTCTTCCGGGCCAAAGAGCCAAGGGACCCGCAACAGTCGTGCCACCCCAATATCATTTGTTACCCCGAAAACATCCAGCCGGGTAGTGGAGTGGTAGCGCTCATCATCAACGGCACCATCTATTGCACCGGTTCATTAATTAATAACACCTCCGAGGATGGCACCCCATACCTGTTGACCGCTACCCATTGTCTCAATAATGATTATAATCCACGCTTCCTCGCGAACAGGAAGTACAACCTGGTCGCGGGAAATATCGTTGCTTTTTTCAATTATCAATCTCCTCTTTGCGACACCGATATCCGTGGCCCGCTGCAGATGACGATGGCCTCAGCCGATTCGGTGTTGATTAGCGAACGCCATGACATTTCCCTTCTGAGGTTCAAACAGATGCCCCCCGTTGAATACCAGCCCTATTACCTGGGCTGGAATGCCAACGTGAATGCCGGAAGCAGCCAGTCGGCTCCTTTCCATGGCCTTCATCACCCTAATGGTGGGGTAAAGAAAGTGGTCATTGAGGAGGATGCCTTGAGCGTTGGCTCATTCGATGAGCCTAAGTACAACATGGAACCCAACTCTTTCTGGATCGTGAAGGCGTGGGATGTCGCTGCTACTGAAGCCGGTTCGTCCGGCTCGCCCCTGCTGGATCGGGAGAAGAGGTTGATAGGAACGCTCACTGGTGGGTCTTCCATGTGTGGCTCACCCAAGGGGCCCGATATTTACGCATCGCTCCACAAGTTTTGGGAAGTGGACAGCTCCCTAAACAACCCGAAGCGAATTAGCCACTACCTCGACCCTGAAGGTTTGGGTGTAACGCAGTTTGACGGTCTCAACCCCTATAAGGAGGAACCCTATACCCGAAGCCAAAATTTCGGCGTGGATGAAACGGCCGTGGCGAGCTACTTCGAGTCGGTTCCCATGTTCGCCACCAACAACACCTACGGCTACACGGAGTTTGCCGAAGAGTTTCAGGCAAAGGGACAACAATCCCTTCAAGGTCTGTTTATCGCCTCACCATCCACCAGCACATTCCAAGACCTGGATATTAGAATACGGGTTTACACGGGAGAAAACGGACCGGAACGACTCCTTTACGAACTCCCCTACAACTGCAGTTACCAGTATTACTCGTCCGGATATGGCTTTAACATGGCCAATAGGGATATGTCCCACAGCGTGGAAAACTACGTGGAGTTCTCCTCTCCCATCCTGGTAACAAAATCCTTTTACATCGCGTACCGCGACACGAAAGGGCAGCCCGGGGGATTCTCGGTCTATAATGCCGAGCCTCGGAAGATTGGCTCAGAAAAAGTGTCCACCGCCTGGATGAAGAACGGAACCGGTTGGGTACGCTCGTCCGAAAATATCGAGAACCCGATCAACACCTCGCTCTTGATCGCACCATACCTTGTTGGGGAGGGGAGCGTGGTTGTAGAGCCTTTCAAGCTAGATGGCGAACTTCGGGCCTACTACTCCAGGGAGGTGCAACGTATTTTCATCGAGTCGAACAACGACCTGCTGGAATGGGAGATTTTTCACACGTCAGGAATTAAGGTTCACCGAGAGAGCGCCGACGTCAGTATCAACCGGGCTTCCTACCCGGCATCGCACCTCCCTAAAGGGGTCTATATCGTCAAGGTACGGACAGTGGACGACGTTGAAACCACGAAGAAGGTGTTGATAAATTAATCGACTCACGCCCTACGATTTGCGGCATTTTTACCTGTTTCGGGCCTCCCCAGATTTGTTAGGCCCTACATCTCTTCCGATTCAAGGTCGAGAGAAACACTCTCTTCGGCCCGGCGAATCTGCTCTTCCAGGTAATTTGCAAGGATACTCCCCTTGTTATCCGTGTTTTCCTCTTCAACTGCCACTTCATCCTCTTGCACGACCACCTCTTCCTGTTTCACGATAAGTCGATCGCCTATCCCGATACGTGTGGAGCGAAGCTTGTTCCACGACTTCAGTTGCGATACCAACACGTTGTTCCGCCTTGCGATAGCGCCCAAGGTATCGCCCTTTTTAACACGGTAGTAGGTGTTCACCGTGGTCGTCTTCCCCTCGGGAGTCACCTGGGCAGTCTGCACCTCCAACACCCGTTGTCCCACGATCAACTCTTGGCCAATACGCAGCCTGTCGGACCTCAAGTTGTTCATCGACTTGAGCGCGGCGATCGTGGTACCATTCCGCCGTGCTATACTGGAGAGGGTTTCCCCGCTTCTCACGCGATGGATAATATCTTCCGTAGCACCCGCCATACCCGCCCCATCTAAGGTGAGGGTCCGGTGGGTGAAAAAGCGGTTCCGATCGTAATTCATGATAGAGTCGGTTTGATCGATAAAGGCATACATGATTTCAGAGGGCAAGACTAGCGCGTACGGTTTATAGTGCCCCGGTATGATATCCTTCTTGAATTGAGGGTTCAAGCGGCGCAACACGTCTATCGAGACACCCAATACCCCCGCGATTTGCTCCAGGTGAATCTCCTTGGTCACATGAACCGTATCGAGCGCGGTCAAAGGGGCTTCGGGAAAATGAACCGGGCATATGTTATGGTCGGCATGGTGGTTCATCACGTAGTTGGCCGCGATAAAGGCGGGAACATATCCCCTGGTCTCGCGTGGCAACCGGTGGTAAATGCCCCAGTAATCGCGACTCCCCCCGCTGCGGGCAATCGCCTTGTTCACGTTGCCCGGACCACAATTGTACGCGGCGATCACGAGGTTCCAATCGCCGTAAATAGTATAGAGGTCTTTCAAGTATAACACCGCCGCCTCGGTGGACTTATAGGGGTCGCGCCGTTCATCCACAAGGCTATTGATCTCCAGATCGTACCCTTTAGCGGTGCGTAGCATGAACTGCCACAACCCGGTAGCGCCAGCCCTAGAAACGGCCAAGGGATTAAGCGCCGATTCAATCACCGGGAGGTACTTCAACTCCAAGGGAAGACCATGCCGATCCAGGGCTGCCTCGAACATGGGGTAATAGTACTGCCCCAATGCCAGCATGTAGCTCACCTGATCTCGCCGACGTACAGTGTACATATCAATGTAGGAACGTACCACCTGGTTATAGGATAGCTCCATCTCGGTGGGGATATTGTAGAGGCGGTTCATATAGACAGAATCGTGAAACACCACGTTCTCACCCCTTTCGCACGTTGTATCCACCTTCGACATATCCAGTTGCCATGCGCGCAGCAGTTCACTCAACTCCTCCTGCATGCTCTCTGGGTAGATAATGGCACTGTCCTCGACTACCATTTGGGGCCTGTCCGGTTTCACTTGAGCCGGATTCTCTTCAAGGGGGCTTTCCGAACGCCATTGATCGGAGTCCCGATGACCAAGATCTCCTCGCGGGAACAGGGGTAAGGTCATGACAAGAAAAATAGTAGCCGGTATAACAAATTTATTCATAAGGAGAGGTCTACTCATTAAAACCGAAAGCTCCATTGCAAGCCGTAGGAGTTTCTCGAAAAAGCCAAGTAATCGTCTCGTAATATAGCAGGCTCCACCCGCATTGACAGGTCCGGACTCATATTAAAATCAAACAGCTGTGAATCCACGTACGCGTCCACGATAGCCAACACGTACCAGGCAACGGTTCCGATAATGCTAAAATCACGATAGTAGCGGTAGTAATCCTTCCGTTTTTGCAACACGTCAGTGAACCATTTAGGGTCTACACTCTCGGGTTTCATACCATAAGGCAGCATCAAATGCCAACGGTTCGTCTCGGGATTGTCATCCACGATATCCTGGTAGGCTTGCAAGTAGTCGCGGTAGTATCCATTATTCCACGTGATGGCGTAAGTGAACCCCACGAATCCACCGTACACGATGGGCAACTTCCAATATTTCCGATTATATATCTGTCCCAAGCCGGGGAAAAGTGCCGAGTAGATGACCGCCTTCCGGGAAGAGGGTTTAAAGCGGTATGAAGGTGCGAAAAAAGAAGAGGAATAAAACAGCGAATCGGGCACTTCAAGTGTCAGCCCTCGATTGCCCGACAAGGTACCGGAAACCGGCGCAATGGTGTCCGATGGCGTAACGAAAATCGGTGACGCAACGGAATCGGGCGGTGCAGCGGTGTCGGATAAAGTTACAAAGCCGGATGAGGTGATACCCTCCGATGGTACAACATCCCTATTGGTCGCATAAGAAAACGTGAAGAAGAACAACAACAGCCCGGCAAGTATCCCGACACCCCTTTTCATGCGCGCTCTATTTTTTCATTTGGTCGAACATCACGATGAGTCGCTCCAGGTCCTCCGGAGAGTCAAACGAGATGGTAATCTTGCCCTTCCCCTGCTTGGTGTAATTGAACCGGACATCGGTCTGAAAATAGGCGGAGAGGTGTTGTTGAAGTGCCTCAAACTCGCCAGGCAAATTTGGTTTTGAAGCCGCCCTCCTCTTATTAGGCTTCCCGCGCTCCTCTTCTGCCTGTTGCCCATCAGTCATATCCCTTGCAGCCGCTTCCACCTGGCGTACTGACAAACCCTCTTGTAACGTCCTATTGTACAGGGCAAGTTGCTGGACGGGATCATTCAAGGCGACCAGCGCGCGAGCGTGACCCATCTCTATCTTCTTGTTTTTCACGCCCATCTGCACTTCAGCGGGCAGCTTCAGCAGACGGAGGTAATTGGCGACAGTAGCCCGCTTTTTACCAACACGCTCGCTCAGTTGCTCTTGGGTGAGGGAAAACATGTCGATCAGCTTTTGGTAGGCTAGCGCTATTTCAATGGAGTTGAGGTCCTCGCGTTGAATGTTTTCAATCAGGGCCATCTCCATCGTATCGTCGTCCTCCACCGTCTTGATATACGCGGGTATGGAGGTCAAACCTGCCATTAACGAAGCGCGGTAACGCCTCTCGCCGGCAATAATCTGGTAGGAGTCATCATCTAACTTTCGCAGCGTAACCGGTTGGACCAACCCAATAGATCGGATAGAGGCAGCCAACTCCTCCAGGGCCTCCTCGTTGAAAATCCGCCTCGGTTGGTCTGGGTTAGGAACAATCTTGTCGAGTTCCACCTCGTTAATGTAAGAAGAACCTTGCGTCTCACCGTCGTTAAAGGTAATCAACGCATCCAATCCCCTTCCCAATGCATTCTTTTTCGCCATAATAATCTATCGATAAAGAGTACAAAGTTAGGAATATTTCTCGACAAGTTCCCGGGCCAGCTGCATGTAATTGATCGCCCCCCTGGATCCGGCATCGTACATTAGTGCCGGTTGGGCAAAACTTTGCGATTCACTCAGCGTGATGTTCCGTTGGATGACCGTGGTGAAAACCAGCTCCTTGAAGTGATGCTTCACCTCCTCGTAAATTTGATTATGGAGGCGTAACCGCGAATCGTACATAGTGAGGACGAACCCTTCAATCTCCAGCGACTTGTTCAATTTCGATTTGATAATCTTGATCGTGTTCAAGAGTTTACTCAATCCTTCCAGCGCGAAGTACTCGCACTGCACCGGGATCATTACCGAATCGGCTGCCGTGAGCGCGTTCACCGTGATGATGCCCAGGGAAGGTGAACAGTCGATTATCACGTAGTCATACATCGACGTAACGGGATGAAGGAGATCCCGTAGCTTTTTCTCCCGGTTATCCATTTGTACCATCTCCACTTCGGCACCCACGAGGTTAATGTGCGACGGGATGATGTCAATCCCCTCAAACGGGGTACGGTAGACTGCCTCCCTCGGGGTGCATTTCCCGATAAGGCCCTCGTAGATGGTATTCTTCAATTGTCTAATATCGATGCCAAGGCCAGAGGAGGCATTTGCTTGCGGATCGGCATCCACGACCAGCACCTTTTTATCCAAGGCCGCCAGGGAAGCGGCTAAGTTGATGGCCGTGGTGGTCTTACCTACCCCACCCTTTTGATTTGCTAACGCGATGATTCTACCCATAATAATATATTCTGTTAATACACGCCGTCAGTTCCAACGAAATGCGCTTCTTTATCGCGAAAATAAGGAATTTATCGTTTTGCACCACGTTAACAGGGCAAAACGTTCTGTTTTTGTTGATAAGTCACTGTTTCTAATGTGAAGCCTCTCACCTCACACTTTCACTCCCAGCTAACCTCTTCGTCCCTCCCGTTTTTTCCAATCAGGTTGCCCCGTTCAAAGAAGAACTCCGTTTTCCCAAAAGCGGGTTCCAGCTGATCGAACCAGGTGGCTTTATCATCGTACTTGGCAAAGAAAGGGATGTCAACCAAGTTTGGGTTTCGGCACTGTAAGAAGCGTAACACGAACACCTTCTCTCCCTTCACCTCAGTGATGCCCAACACCTGAATTTTCCCGGGGTTGGCACTCATGCTGGGTCCCCTAACGGTTCTACACACCCCACTCACGCTCCGGTAAGCCCTTCGAAACACGTTCCACGCCCTCTCCAACGGTACCTCGAAAAAGGTTCTCGAGCCAGTATCCCGCACCACGAACATGTAATAGGGGATTAAACCCAGGTTCACCTGTTCCCTCCACATATCGGCCCAAATGCGCGCGTCGTTGTTAATCTTGCGTAACAGGGGCGACTGGGTACGTATCTGTGCACCACTATTTTCAATACGCTCAATGGCCTTTTTCACGGCATCGGTACGCAACTCCACCGGGTGATTAAAGTGGGCTTGGA
>DUPB01000135.1 GCA_012838585.1 Bacteroidales bacterium | reverse complement strand
AGTAGTCGCCGAAGGACCAGTTCCCCAGCATCTCGAACATGGTGTGGTGGTAGGTATCATGCCCCACCTCCTCCAGGTCGTTATGCTTTCCACTCACCCTCAGGCACTTCTGGGAGTCGGCCACGCGTGGGAAATCGATAGGGGCGTTGCCCAAGATAATATCTTTAAACTGGTTCATCCCGGCGTTGGTGAACATCAAGGTGGGATCATCCTTAATCACCATCGGGGCCGATGGCACGATCCGGTGATCCTTCGATTGAAAAAAGTCTTTGAACGACTGGCGAATCTCTTTGGAAGTCATCATTTCATGTGATATTTATAAAACAGGTTACAAAATTACATGAAAATCTTCGTTTCCCAAAGTGCGGGAACAAAATGGCGAGGGGAAGGGAGTGAAAATGGGCGAGAAAAGGGTGTGACAAGGGTAAATAACAGGGCAAAAGAGATAAGAGATAACAGCATTAAAAAACGAGGGGGAATGCCCAAAAGCTCCCCCCTCGCGCATTATTATTAGAATCAGACTGGCTACCAGTATATCGCCTGGTCTTCGTCCGGGATCAGCGTGCTCACGTTCCGTTGCATCAGCATGGTTCCCTTGCATCGGTAGGGGAAGTCCATGCTTTCGCTAGACACCACGTCCTTGTACCTGTACTCCATGGTCAACGTGTAGAAGCGCTTGATGATATGCGGGCGGTCGATATCCAGCTCCTCCCGAATCTCGTATGTGGGATCGCCAAGCACTGAAAACTCCAGGGCCGGATTATCGGCGCTTAGCACCAATCGACCCCGTTTCGTGTACAACTGAACGCCTTCAGGAGCGTTTGGCTCTTCCAACTCGATTACCTCGGTGGGATCCAAGAACTTGCATTTCACCTTGAACTCCCCCCTGTTCTCAGCCAACTCTTCGGTGATGCCCGCGTAAAAGAAGATGGTATTCTCGTCCACCACCCTCGTTTCACGCGTATTGGCCGTCATGTACTTCGTCGTATTATCGCCAAAGTAGACATACATACTTCCCGAATTGTAGATCCCTGAATAGTCATTAAACGGCATCACCCAGAGCAACGCTTTTTGGCGCCCCTTGTAGGTGTTTAGCGTATACGACGCATCGGGTAACACGGTAACCGGCAACACCCATTTATCAACGAGGTCTAACCCCGAGAATTTGAAGTTGATTTCAAAGTGAGCCACGTCGGTACCCGCGGGAACCAAGCAGGTTTGCGATGGAAACTCGTAGAAGTTTTCAGGCAACTGCCTGTAATACAAGTCCCTCCGCAACGTGTACTTGTCGAAATTCAGGCTCGAGAGCGTGTCATTGTCCACCCCTATGCGCACCAAACAATCTTTTTCATTGGTGCGCGATCCGCTGATGATCACCGGAAGCTTATAGGTAACCAGTTCACTATTCGGGCGGTACTTCAAGTAGATGACCGACACGTCGTCCCTGTTGATGGGTGCTTTCAGCGAAACCATCCGCGTGTACAACTCATCTTCCCACTCGTCGTTGCAAGCGGAGAACAGGACTCCCGCGCCAAGCAGGATCAGTAGATAGATATATATTTTCTTCATACCTTTTTTTTAATTTGTGTGAATCAATCAAATGAAGGCCATCCAGGAGCCTGTGTCAACTTAGCGTTCCGTTTCAACTCGTCGTACGAGACGGGCCAAAAGTACTTCTTCATGGACCATGACGTTTGCACGCTGGGCACAACCACCTGTTCGTAGAAATATTCGCGGTACTCCGTGGGTACGGTCGTATTGCAGCCGTAAATCATCTGGCTCTCCTCTTCCGGGGCATCTTTCCAACGCCGCAGGTCATAATAGCGCTGGTTCTCACCCAGGAACTCGATTTGGCGTTCGCGCTTGAGCATCTTCCTCAGCTCGTCCGCGGACGCGTACGGGTTGCCCATGCCCGGGATCTCATCGTAGTTAGGCACGCCGGCACGCAACCGCACGGGGAGGATGGCTTTTTTCATCTGATCCACATCCCTTGATATGCTGTACGTCTCACTGCCGTCCCATGAAGCCACTGTGTAGGAGGTAGTCAACTCGTTCAGTGCCTCAGCATAGAGCAACAGGATGTCGGCATAACGTATGGCCGGGTCCACTTTTCGATAGACTGTCCCATCCATGTAGCTCTCCTTGGGGTTGACAAACTTCATCATCCCAATACCGGTAGGAATCCACCGGTCGTCGGTGCTCACGATTTTACGCCCGTTATCCTCCCCGTAGTAGTAGAAGATCTGGAAATTGCGGTTCTGCGGATCCCTCGCGCTCGTGCAGGGCCAGTTGGCTCCACTGAAAGCAACGGACGCGTAGAAGCGGGGTTCCCGGTTCGCGTATTCCAACCAGACATCTTTTCTCAAGTGGGGATACTGCCCATCTGCCGTGGTGAAGCCTTTCGGGCTGCTGGCCCGGTCAAACGGGCGCCCATCGCTCATGCTGTAGGCATCGCACTGCTTACCGGTAATCCCGTGGCAGTTCCAGCCTCCCCCCTTGCTAACCGGCATCTGGTGCCTCGACATCGACTCGATACCATACTCGTCGTTCAGCTGGTTGTCACCACGAGAGAAGATGAGTTCCGGGTTCTCGCCAACGTAAAGGTCACCGTTAAACAGCGCACGGTAGGAGTCCAGCGGGTCGATATCCTTCCAGCCCCCCTCGGCCCAACTCTTTTCGGAATAGACAGGGTGATAGGGAGGATCCACGGTCTTGGGATAGGCACCCCAAAGCCCCCCTGTACTCCGTTTCGGGGCGACGTAAATACTATAACTCCCCAACTTAATCACGTCCAGGCAAGCCGCAGCCGCTTTCGCCCATTTCTCCTCGTCATACTCCTGCGCTATCAGGTGGTTTCCTTTATCGTCCACGAAGGAGGCCATCTCCTGGTTCCCGTTCATCAACGGGCTCGCGGCGTAGATGTACGCTTTGGCACGCACGGCCAACGCTGCCCCTCTCGTGGGGCGCGAAGCGGCCCGTGAAACCCGGTTATCCGGCAGGTACTCGGCAGCTAACAACATCTGCTCGGAGATGTACTCCACGCACTCGTCATAGGTACTCCTTGGATAGGCCAACTCGTCGTAAGAGGCTTCATAATCCAGTCCCTCGTCCGGCAGAATGGGTACGGGCCCGTACTTACGGAGCAACAACCAGTAGAGGTAGCCCCGGATAAAGTAGCCTTGCCCTTTTAAGTCCCGGTACATCTCCTCGCTGATCTCGTCTCCCGGGTGCACATGCTCAAGGAATATGGAGGCTTGACGGATGCCGTCGTACGACTGCTTCCAGGGACGGGATACCAGGTCGCCCACGTTACCCCCGTACTGGGGTCCGTAGTACCCGAACTTGTAGTTCGAGAAGGAGACCCCCGCTCCCCCCTCGGTAAAAATCATATCATCGGAATAGTTGGTCAGGGTGAACCGAACGTGTCCAATCTCGAGATTAAACGAAAGCAACTGGTAGT
>DUPB01000134.1 GCA_012838585.1 Bacteroidales bacterium | reverse complement strand
TGTCGTGAAACAGACGATAACGATTGATGATAAATTCAACATTACCTATGATTAATAATCTTATGAAAACAAAACTTATGATGATAACATGTACCATCCTTTCCTGCTTTGGGTGCACTATGGCACAAAAAAAAGAGTTGGTTTCGGTAAGCTTCGACTATTCAGTTGAGCGTATAGATTACCGCCTCGCGGTAACGGTCGAAAAAACCGGCGACACTTTCAGTGGTTCCTTTCAAGAGAGACCAATGCAAAAGCCCGAAACATTCACGCTTACGGGAGACGATTTTGACGAGTTGACAAAAATTGTAGCGCAGATGGGTAAACCGGCAAAAAAATCCGACCAACCTGTTACTAATGAATCGAGGGAGGGAACATTTACCGTTGTTCTCAACAGTGAAGGCAAAGATATCACATGTGAATACGAGATAGGTAAATTTTCTGCCGAAAGGGAGACTAACCTGAAAAATGAAGCCATCGACCTTATAAAAAGATGGATAGACCGACGTAAGGAAAAAAGCGAAATCCGAATAGGTTGGACAAGAGCCCTTCCTGTCCACTTATGCTTTTCTGTTCATGCCGAGCCGGCCGATTTGGTGGAATACTTGGGTGAGTTTGTTGAGCAGAGGAACCAAAGAGATGATATGTGCGGTGGTGGCGAATCGGGAACGCATCGCTGGAAAGCGTTAAAGCCGGGCGTGGTGACCGTTTGGAGTATTGAGTCTTATTACCATCTTGAAAAGGAAGAGTTGACTAAAGGGTTTGAGCCTTGCTGTTGCTTTATCATCGATGAAAACCTAAACGTGCACTACTCGAAAGAGGAGACGGAAGCGGCAAAAAAGAAATTTCAACAGAGATACCATTAGTACAGGGGCAAACGTGTAATATCATTAAATAGATAGTATGAGAACAACAATTTACCTGTTATCCATCGTGTTTGTATTCGCTTCCTGTACCGGAAGACAACAAGGTAAAGCCGAACTGAAACGCTTTGTAAATGCACACCCCGATAGTCCTACAGCCAAATTGGCACAAATAGTATTGGAAGATAAAACCGTGGCAGATATGTTTCTGTTACTACCTGATGAAGCGTTTGATGGCGCGTATCCACCGGTATTACGACGAAAGATGATGAAACAGCCCGACGAAACCCACGTGATTCAAGAGGGGGAGCAAACCTATTGTGGTTGCGCGATCTTTGTTGAGGGGGGAAACGTGATTTGGGCCAATTGTGAATCCTCCTTCCCGGAATTCCAGGTATATTTATGGCATCTATCCGGTAACAAGAGGCTGGTTACGGTGGTTGACCGCTATGGCCCTTCCGAAGATATAGCCGAAATAATGGCATATTGGTATAAAGAGGGTACATTGGAAAAAGATGAGGATTTGTACGCCTTTGTAAACGACGACTCGCACTACGCGGCAGGCGTCTTTTACGACCTGGAAAAGGTGTCGGGAGAGTTGGCTAAACAGGCGGAAGAAATTTTTTATCCTACCCCTTTTCTTGTATACGATTTTGATATTTCTCCAAACGGTGAAATAGCCATCAAAGCCTATTACGAAAACCCTTACGAGTACAACAATTATGACATACTGGAACCACTTAATAATTTCTACTTGCAATTTAAGCAGGTGGATGGGAAATGGACAAAAAAAAGGATAAAAAAATAAAAACGACAGACCGAATTTTAAATCGTTACAGATAATTAATAAGCTTATGCATGCAACAAAGTTATTTATAGCCACGATGGCCCTATCTGTTTTTACCTTAGCATACGGACAAACGTACTCGGGTGGACAGTCTCAAGATGTGGAAAAGTGGGTGCGGGAAATCCGGCAAGAGTACAACCTTGTGAAATCGCGAATATCCACTTTGGAAAAGGATGGATACGCCGGTGAATTATATTGCCTGCACGCTATCGACAACAAGTATGGAAAATCATATCCCGCGGTAGGAGAGTACCGGGCGGAAACATTTTTTTATTACGAGTTGGAAGCCAATTTTCCACCACGCTTGCGTATGGTTGTCGAAACCACTATCTCGGCAGGTAATAAAGCCTATTTTGAAGCGCTTTACAATGAGAGCGGCGAGGTCCTCTTCCTTTTTGAACAGAGCTCGTACGATAACAATAGGGCAAAACGGCTCTATTATAGCGAAGGTAAAATAATCCGCTACAGCGAAAATAACGTGGAAAAAAGACTCGACACGATGTTGGATGAGACCCTTGATGAGGTTATCTGGACATCTCGCGCGGCAACTGCTCATAAAACCCGATTTGATCTTTTTTACGAAGCGGAATAGAGAAAACATAATAATAATAATAATAATAATATGAGAACAGCAATTTATTTTTTACCCATACTGTTTTTTGCCTTGCTGATAACATCTTGCACCGGCAAACCGCGGGGTAGTTCTAGCGATGGAAATAACAAACAGACCGTTGAACTCACGTTCGACTCCATCGTGGTGGAAGAGACAATCCTGCTTTTCCCCGACAGGTCTATCGACGATGCACCTGCTGCCACGTTGAATATCAGCTTTACCTATCCCGCCACTTTCGGCACGGGAGAACAACTGCAAAAGCTACAGGCCGTTTTTTACGCTAAGGTGCTGGGAAAGGAGTTTGCCGATGCCGCGTCACCGGATGAGGCGGTACAGGCATACGCGGCTCAGTACGCCGATTTTTACCGTGGTGACCTGGAGGAAATGTACGAAGATGAGCTGGAAGAAGTGCTTGTATCTAACCCGCACGCTTTGAATTACGGTAGAGACGCCAAAAACAAGATTATGTTTGCCAACGAAAACCTGGTAAGTTTTACCTGTTTCTATTGGGAGTACACCGGTGGAGCACACGGGTACGCTCCCCAATTCAACCACAGCGTGAACCTCCAAACCTTGGAGCCCGTAACGCTTGACCAGGTGTTGAACAGCGGCTACCAGGCACCCCTTACAGGGATTATCAAGGAGAAACTGTTACGGGTGATGGAAGAGAAAACAAAAGATTATAGGGGCCAAGACGTTGATGATGATGAGCTTAAAACCTTTTTCAGCGACTACGATGCGATAATGGTGAACGACAACTTCATGCTTACCGAAACGGGCATGACGTTTACTTATAACCCATACGATATCGCGGCTTACGCCTCCGGGCTGTTTGAAGTAGAGATACCCTATGGCGAAATCGCGCACCTGCTCAACCGCGAAGCGTTCGAGGAACTTTTCCCCGATACAGGCTTATAGGAAGAGGCAAAGAAGCGCCATCATGAATAGTGCCATAAGGCTGTTGCTGAGCACCTTCGATGGTAATTGTTTCAAACATCATAATAAAATAAACGTATGCAAACGGAAAGATTCATGTTATTGTTATTGGGTTGCTCCCTGCTTTTCATCGTATCGGCACGGGATGGCATGGCGCAAACCCTTCCCGTGGGGGATCTGACGCCTTATGTTTTGCCGGATCCTTCATTAAAAAAGAGCAGTCAAAGCTCAACAATCACGTTAAAACAGCTGAGCGTTAAGCAAAATGAGATTATCGATGAAGGTAATTGGTTTTATTCCAATGAGTTGATGATCCCTCTATACTTACACCCTGACCAAGGGACGAATACCACGAGAATGGCACCCTATAAGCTCTCTCCCAAGGTGCCTCTGGTGACGGGAAACTTGAAACTGATAAAGGGAATTAATGATGCAAACGGGAATATTTACCTGTATGGCACCTCTCATTTAGATGTTCGCTACATGGTGATAACCGACAGCCAAGATTCGAAGGTGTTGCATTTCCTGGATTTTGGGAACTACCTGGGTGTAGGTAAAACCGGTTTCGATGATTGGCTAATGTCCATTCGATGGGCAGCCATCGAGGATAACATACTGTATGTTTCAAACACGCACCCCACTTACGCCGAAACCACGAACGGGATAAACGCGTTTATTACTGCCATCGATCTGTCCGATTACCAGGCGTTGTGGCGTAGCGATTACCTGGTCTCCAACGCTTATAACTTTGAAATCATTGGCGATAACATCGTTTGCGGGTACGGTTTTACAGCCGAACCCGACTTTATCTACATCCTCGATAAATATACCGGCAAAAAGCTGCACACCATAAAGGTAGCCACCGGACCCGATTATATTATACGTAAAGACGACAAACTCTACGTGCGCACGTACAACCGAGATTATGTTTTTCAGATAGGGTATTAGCGCTGACATGTAAAGAGATATCGATTCGAAAAAAAAGCGTATATTAACACGCGATATAAACCATTTATATAATTACACCACTGTTCACTAAAAAGTGGACGATTAAAGATTAAAAAATTACAACTATGAAGCAACTGTTTTTGACAATCAGCATCACCCTGTTCGCGCTATGCGCGGCAGGTAACGTGCAAGCACAACACGAGTTCCGCAATGCAAGCGGTAATCAAATAGGTAAAGTGCAGACGGATGGCACCGTGAGGGATGCCTCAGGCAAACAGCTGGGGAAGTTTGAATCTAACGGCACCGTGCGTAACGCGGCGGGGAAGCAGCTGGGTAAAATTGAATCCAATGGCACCGTGCGTAACGCGGCGGGTAAACAGCTTGGTAAGATTGAATCTAACGGCACCGTACGTAACGCGGCTGGAAACCAGCTCGGTAAGGTTCAAAACGATGGTACCGTGCGTAACGCGGCTGGAAACCAGCTGGGGAAGGCCAAGGGAAACAACAGGCAGATTATAGCCGCGTCCTATTTCTTCTTTTTCTTTAATAAATAGTGAAGAGGTGATGTGCCGTGTCTTTACGCGAGTCGTGGAAAATGCGTATGTTTGCACATGAAAATCAAGGTAAACTGTATAGTCATGTGTAAACTACGTTTCCCGATTTTCCTTATGCTTGCCGTTTTAGCCCAGGCATGCGGAAACATGAAAGATCGGTTTGAACTTCAAACGGGCGATTTGCTCTTTTCGGTGGGGAAGGAGAACACGGAACTGCTTATCGCTATTCAAAACAGCACGGGGAAAGATAAGGAGGTTCCTTTCACGCACGTTGGAATGGCGAGCGTTGAGGGGGACAAAGTATACGTGCTGGAAGCAACACCACCCGAAGGGGTGGTAAAAACGCCGGTGGAGGATTTTTTCGAGAAAACGGCCAGGTTGAACGACAACCACCTGATAGCAGTGGGAAGGGTTAAAAACGAGTTCGCGTATACCATTGCTGGCGCGATAATAAACGCGGAGAAGCATTTGGGGAAAGGGTACGATTACGCCTACAGCGAAACAAATGATCAGTTTTACTGTAGCGAGTTGGTTCGTTTCGCGTTTTTAGATTCGCTGGGGAACCCCATTTTTGAGCCGTTGGCCATGTCGTTTAAAAATACCGAAACCGGCAACATTGATCCCTATTGGCTAAAGCACTTTGAAAAATTGGGCGAACCCGTTCCAGAAGGGGAACCGGGAACGAATCCCGCCGATATGGCGCTGTCGCCCGTAATAGAGATTGTTCACGAGTATTATTGAGCCTGCTTCGATTTCACCCATTCCATAACGTTGGCAGGGGGACGTTTCGCGAGCAGTTCCTGCTTCATGAAATCCATGTAGGGTGTCACGTGCGTGAAAAAGCGGTAGTACCCCTCGCAGAGGTAGTTCAGTCCCTCGTTCCCGTACCTGTCCTTGATGAACCGGTTCTTGGGGCACTCCCCATGGCAGGCAAAGAGCATGTCGCATTCGATACACTGTTGAGGTAAGGCGTCGTGCTTGTCGTTGCCGAACTTTTGTTGTTCCGGCGAGTACATCATGGAGGTGAGCGTCTGGGTGTAGATGTTGCCGAGGTAGTATTCAGGAAACACGAAGTGGTCGCAGGAGTAGACATCGCCGTTGAACTCCATCACGCCCGCGTGACCACACTGCCTGGCCAAGGTGCATACCCCCGGCTGCTCGCCGACCCAGTTGGCCAGGGTGGAGTCGAACAGTTGGATAAACAGTTTACCCACGTCCTGCTTGACCCACTCGTCGAAGATGGCGCAAAGGAATTGACCCCATTTCCGGGCGGGGACAGTGAAGGGAGCTAATTCTACTTCATCCTCCGACTCTTTAGCCGTCGCCAACCGGAGCCCCTCGTGTCGTATGTTATTGACTTCATCGTGCCGTACACTATCTTGCCCCTCGTGCCGCATCCTATCGTGTCTCCCGTACCGTGCGCCATCGTACCCGTTGCCGGTACTTCCGGTCAATCTTTTCCCCGTCGACTGATGACTCACGGGAGGGGTTTTCCGGATACGCTCCACGATGGGGGTGAACTGCAGGAACTGGCAACCGATCTCCTTGAAAAAGCGGTAAAACTCTAGCGGGTAGTCCACGTTGTAGTCGTTCACCACCGCCATGCAGTTGTACTCCACCCCATGCTTTTGCAGCAACTCTATCCCCTTCATCACCCGGTAAAAGGAGGGGCGCCCCATCTTGTCGCGCCGGTACTCGTCGTGAAAGTCTTGTGGGCCATCAATCGAGATGCCCACCAAGAAGTTGTTCTCCTTGAAGAAGGCGCACCACTCGTCGTTGAGCAGGGTGCCGTTGGTCTGGATGGAGTTGTCGATTTGACGCCCCCTCGCGTACCTCTTCTGTAGCTCCAACGCCCTTTTATAAAACGAGATGGGACGCATCAGCGTCTCCCCCCCGTGCCAGGTGAAGAGTACCTGGGGCATGGTTTGCGACTCGATGTACTGCTGGGTGAAGCGCTCGAGGAGCTCGTCGCTCATCACCAGGTTTTTCTGGCTGTAGAGATGCTCTTTCTCCAGGTAGTAGCAGTAGTCGCACGCGAGGTTGCACTTGGAACCCACCGGCTTGAGCATGACGTACATGGGTCTGGCAAACGGGGCATAGGTAGGCATATTCACTTACATTTAGCGGCAGTTTGAAACTAAAAGGGGGTTAGGGTGTATTATTTAAAGCAACGAAAACAGCGAAAAAATAAAAACAAAAAAGGGTAAGCTTACTATATCGCGCCGCTACAACCAAATACCCTTGCTTCGGTCAAGACCTGGGGGATTCAATGGGAGCTGGCCGTATAGGACTTACCCAACTGCAAATATACGGTTTATTTTTTTAGCGGCAAAACGCTGCACCCGCTTTTTAGGGTTTTCCGAACCATTTTCTCTTTTCCCCCCCCTCCTTTCCCTTTTCGACTAAAAACCTTTTCTGCTTTTCCGCTTGGATAAAGCCTTTTTTTCATCTACTTTTGTATGGGATAGGGAGTCGATTCGATGGGAATCGCCCTTACGCCTTTCCCCGGCTATTTCAAGTTAAGGGAAAGCCAATTTGGGAGAAGGGCACTCCAACGAAACAAAATTAATGGGAGAAAAATGTAAAACAGTTGAGTATGGACATTGTAGATCGATTTATCAAGTATGCTCGTATCGACACGCAATCGGACGAGAACAGCACGCAAACCCCAAGCACGCGAAAGCAGTTTAACCTGGCGAAGGAGGTCGAAAAAGAGGCCTTCGAGATGGGGCTCGTCGATATTAGCCTCGACAACAACTGCTACTTCATGGCGACCCTGCAGGCCAATACCAGGGAGAAGGTGCCGGTCATTGGCTTTATCGCCCACTTTGACACGAGCCCCGATATGAGCGGCACAGATGTGAACCCGAGGATAGTGAAGGAGTATGATGGGAAGGATATCGTGCTTAACGCGGAGCAGGAAGTGATACTGTCGCCCGACGAATTCCCCGAACTGCTTAGCCACGTGGGGGAGGATATTATCGTGACCGATGGCACCACGCTGTTAGGGGCGGATGATAAGGCCGGTATCGCGGCGATCATGAACGCGATGCAGTACTTGATCGATCACCCGGAGATAAAGCATGGGAAGATCCGTATCGGTTTCACGCCTGACGAGGAGATCGGGCGGGGTGCTGATAAGTTCGACGTGCAGAAGTTCGGTGCCGAGTGGGCTTACACGATAGATGGTAGCGAAGTGGGCGAGCTGGAGTACGAGAACTTCAACGCGGCCGCGGCCAAGGTGAAGATTCAAGGGCGGAACGTCCACCCAGGCTACGCGAAGAACAAGATGGTGAACGCGCTTCACCTGGCGAATGAGCTGGCAGCAATGCTGCCCGAGGATGAACGTCCCGAGCATACCGAGGGGTACGAGGGTTTCTTCCACCTGATTTCGCTGGGAGGTACCGTGGATGAGGCGGAAATCGCTTACATTATCCGGGATCACGACCGCGAGAAGTTCGAGCAACGCAAGCAGCTGATAGAGGATGCCGTGGCCCGGATGAACCGGAAGTATGGCGGCCGGCTCACCTTGGAGATGAACGACCAGTATTACAACATGAGGGAAAAGGTGGAGCCGGTGACGCACGTCATCGACTACGCGTACCGTGCCATGGAGGCGGTGGGGGTGAAACCCAACATCAAACCTATTCGCGGGGGAACGGACGGTTCCAAGCTCTCCTTCATGGGACTGCCTTGCCCCAATATCTTCGCGGGGGGAATGAACTTCCACGGCAGGTACGAGTTCCTGCCTATCCCTTCGATGAAAAAGTCATCGGAGGTAATCGTGAAGATCGCGGAGCTGGTCGCGAAAGGCGCGGAGAGTGACACTTGATAATCGGAAATTAAAACTAAAAATAATATAATCATATGAAAACAACACCGTTTACTGACTTGCATATCTCGCTGGGTGCCAAGATGCACGAGTTTGGCGGGTACAACATGCCTATCGAGTACACCGGAATCATGGATGAACACCTGGCCGTGGTGAACAGCGTGGGGGTGTTCGACGTGTCGCACATGGGCGAAATCTGGGTGAAAGGACCTCACGCGCTGGAGTTCCTGCAGCGGGTGACCAGCAACGACGCGTCGGTCATCCCGGTGGGGAAGGCGCAGTACACCTCGTTCACGAACGAGGAGGGGGGTATCGTGGATGACTTCATCGTTTATCACTACGAGCCCGAGAAGTACATGATGGTGGTGAACGCTTCCAATATCCAGAAGGATTGGGAGTGGTGCAACCGCTGGAACAGCATGGGGGCTGAGCTGGAGAACGCTTCCGACCATATGGCATTGCTGGCCGTTCAAGGGCCCAAGGCGATGGCGACGTTACAAAAACTGACCGAGGTGGACCTCGCGTCGATCCCCTACTACAGCTTCGTGACCGCGCCGTTCGCGGGGGCTAAGGAGGTGATCATCTCCAATACCGGTTACACCGGGGCTGGAGGGTTTGAACTTTACTTCTATCCCGAAGAGGGGTTGAAGATCTGGAATGCTCTCTTTGAGGCAGGTGAGGAGTTTGGTATCAAGCCAATCGGCTTGGGTGCACGCGACACGCTGCGCCTCGAGATGGGGTTCTGCCTCTACGGGCACGAGTTGAATGAGACCACCACGCCCCTCCAGGCCGGCTTGGGGTGGATTACCAAGTTCGCGGAGAATAAGCCCTTTATCGGTCGGGAAGCGCTGGAGAAAGAGAAGGCGCAAGGCATCAAGCGCAAGCTCTGCTGCTTCGAGATGATCGACCGGGGTATACCCCGACAAGGGTACGAGATCGCGTACCAGGATGAGGTGGTCGGGGAGGTGACCTCGGGTACCATGTCGCCCACGCTCAAAATCGGGATCGGGATGGGGTACGTGACGCCGGAGCTCGCGAAACCGGGTACCGAGATAGAGATAAAAGTACGCAATCGCTCCCTGAAAGCGAAGGTGGTGAAACCCCCGTTCAGGAAGTAGGGTTGATCAGTGGATTAATTTTAGGAGCATCGATATGAAACCTGATGAAAGAGACACGAGAAACACCCGTTACATGGTAGCGTGTGATAGATGTAAGAGAATCATGGCAGTTTCCAAAAAACTGATCATGCTCTTCGCCATTATGGCGATTGTCCTGGGATGCAGCACGGTCGGCAACAAGCCGGAAGGCTCAGGAACGACGTTCGCGAAGGACGCGCTCGCACCTTTCATTGAAAGCGGACAGCTTCCGGGTGCGATTAACGTCTTTTACAAGGACGGCTTGGAGGAAATTGCCTGCGTTGGTTATGCCGACGTTGCGGCGAAGCGTCCGATCACGATGAACGATGTTTATATGCAGTGCTCGCAGACAAAGGGCTTCTGCGGCGTAACCATTGCCATGCTCATCGAGGAAGGCAAGATCGCGCTTGACGATTCCGTTGCGAAGTATCTGCCGGAATTCAAGGAGCTCTGGGTGCTCGAATCTACCACGGATAGCGTGAAGACACTTGTCAAGGCGAAGAACGCGCTCACCATCCGCATGGTCATGAACCACACCGGCGGTTTCCCGTTCGAGATTAGTGCAAAGCAGGGGAACATCAAGGGTGGCGGATGGTCCGGCGGCGCACCGCTTCGGCAGACGGCGGCCATCGCGGCGGCGTCTCCGCTGCATTTCGAACCCGGAACCAAGGAGCTCTATTCCAATACCGGCATCGATATCGGTGCGGCCATCGTGGAAGTGGTGACCGGCATGCGTTGGGAAGACTTCCTCAAGGAGCGTGTTCTCGATCCGCTTGGCATGACATCCAGCTCGTTCTGGCCGACAGACAAGCAGCTTGAGACGCAGGTGGAGATGTACGACTGCGTGAAGGATGCGCCCGCGAAGTACCGCTTGGAGAACGACATGCAGCAGCGGCCCTACAACGGTGCCCATGTCTTTGCATCGGCGGGCGCGGGGCTCTGGACGACCGCGAACGACCAGCTCAAATTTTACAAGATGCTCATGAACCTTGGCCTGGGAGAGAACGGTGTGAGGATTCTTAAGGAGGAGACCGTTAAGGAGCTACTCGCGAAATCAACGCGCCCGAAAGGGATGGGCGGTTATTCGCTCGGATTTACCGCGCCGGAAGAGGACACGGAGGACGCCTGGTTCGGGCATGGCGGCGCGTGGGGTACCAACTGCATGGTCAACTGGCACCGCAAGGAGCTGAAGCTGTGGGCTGTGCAGCTTTGTGGCGAGCCGCGCCCCTGGGATTCGGCCCGTTTGGAGGCGGAGAAAAAATTCTTTGAATACGCCATCGATAACGCCCGTGCCGATGCTTTTACAGGCCGTGTCAACTAAGGAGTAAAGCGGGCAAAGTCATCAAGGCGAGCAAATAGCTAGAGAGTGAAATTTGCGAAGCGAAGTCGAAAGTAATAATAAGGGTGAAAGCAGAATTATTGATAAATCTCCTTTTTCCCCGCGAGCAGCGTGTTCTTCAACAACGAGACGATCGTCATGGGACCCACGCCGCCGGGGACGGGGGTGATGTAGGAGCACTTGGGTGCCACCTCATCGAACTTCACATCGCCGGTCAGCTTGAAGCCCGACTTCGTCTTGTCGCTCGGCACGCGGGTGGTGCCCACGTCGATAACCACCACGCCCTCCTT
>DUPB01000133.1 GCA_012838585.1 Bacteroidales bacterium | reverse complement strand
TTGTTCGATTTTCCTTTTCGACACTTCCTTCGCACAAACAACGACTTGAAGGACAATAAGCTGGGGTTATATTACGACTTCGTGAAAAAGCTGGGAACATATTACGATTTCGTGAAAGATTTCGAGAAAGAGGAGGATAACTCGATTATCATGGCGAGTTACTTTGAAGCGGTTAACCAGTTTTCAAAGTATCTGTTTACTCAAGTCCAAACAACATCGTGGGATGATATGCTGGAAAAACTGAAATCGTCTACTGAAAATAGCTACCTGTCTCAATTTGCGGTTGCCAACTTCGTGAATAACTTCTATCTCAAAGCCAATAAAACCGATTGGATTGACAGTAACCGTGTAATGATAAACGAAACACTCTCCGACCCATTTCTGCGCACCACGCTCGATAACCGGTACAATCAGGTAAAAGCCTACAACGACAATCCGCGCATCTACTCCGATGCGGTTTTAGGGAAAAACGCCATTGAATTGCACGGGAGCGGTTCGTTGATAACCGATTCTGCCAACGTGATGAAGCACATTGTCGACTCCAATCCCGGGCAAGTGCTGTACGTGGATGTTTGGGCACCTTGGTGTCGCGGGAGTGTGATGGAAATGCCTGACAGCAAGAAGCTTCAAGACTGTTTCGAGGGGAAACCCATCACGTTCGTTTACCTGTGCATGGGTGGCACGCCGGAAGCGCAACAAGAAGTCATCAACAAGTATGACCTCACGGGAATCCACCATTTTTTAAGCGACAAAGAGTGGCAAGATATCGTGAAGCGCTTTAACATGAAAAGCACCATCCCCTATTACCTGCTTTTCGACAAAAACGGCGTGATGGTGGATTTTGGATTGCATTTACGTCCCTCTTTTCCTGAAACAAAGGTGGCAATTGAGAAGTTGTTAGAGCAATGAAATTACTTGGTTTATCTTTTCGGACATTATATAAATTCAGGTTGTATACGGCTGTCAACGTGCTTGGCTTGGCCATCAGCTTGGCGTGTGTCATTATCATTGCCCGGTACGTGCATCAGGAAACCACGGTAAACAGTTTCGTCACTGACCTGGATCGGACGTTTATCATGACCGCTGAATTTCGAAACCGGGCTCCGGTTTTTAGCGGCTCATTATACGGGAATAATGATGTTAACTACCGCGATCCGCTGGACGATGCCTCGGTGGAGCGATTTTCACGTTTTAGACCTTATGAAAAAGACCGCGTAAGTGTAAATGACAACAACTTCAACGTTAAATCTATCGTGGTGGACAGCAACTTCCTGAAAATATTGCCCTTCCCCGTGCTGTTGGGTAGCGCCGACTTCAAGCAACCCAACGATGTAATCCTAACCGAACGTCTGGCTAAAAAAATGTTTGGCGATAATAATCCTGTCGGTGAAACAATAACCTATTCGTCCAATGAGCCGCTAACCATTATCGGGGTAATCGGCATGCCCGCGTCAAAAACATCGTTCGATTTCGATTTGTTAATCCACGAGAAACTAACAAATTACTGGATAATGGGAGAGCAAGAACTGGTTGTGTTGCATTCGGCCACCGACGCAATCAGGTTGAATCGAAAAAACGGTGATTTTATGCTCCGGGAATCGTCCACCCAAGAAGTGCGTTATCAACTGTTCCCCTTTAAAGATTTTTATTTCGACAGGTCTTGCACGCTGTATCAAGACGATAACCCCATCATGTTGCAGGGAAACGCCGACACTGTAAAAGTGTTGTCGTTGGTTGCTTTCTTCATCTTGCTGGTGGGTGTTTTCAACTTCATCAATATTTACGTCGTGGTCACCATGCGTCGTGCCCATGAGTTTGGGGTTCGCAAGGTTTTCGGGGCGGGTTTGCGCCATATCTTCAACCAGATTTTCCTTGAAAACCTATTGATGGTTATCGTCGCCCTCTATTTCGCGTGGCTTTTTATCGAGATTATCGATGCTGCTCTTGTCGAGCGATTAGATTTCGTAGTACAGTCTAACTTAGGATTCGACCTCCTGTTGTCCCTGTTCATTGCCCTGCTGTTGCCTATTATCACCTCGCTTTACCCGTTTTTAAGGTACGCCTATTCCGCACCCATTACATCATTGAGTTCGGTATACGTGGGCGGGGTGTCGTTGGTGTCGCGCAAGCTGTTCTTGTTCCTGCAGTACACCATCACTTTCGGGTTACTGGTCGTCTCCCTGTTCTTCATGAAGCAGCTTCGATACATGCTCAACACCGACCCGGGATATAATACCGAAAATGTTATCATGTGCAACATGGTGCTTCAGCAAACTTCTTGGGATCTGATTTCTGATGAACTTCTTGAGCAAAGATGGCAAAAAGAGAAGGCAAATATAAAGCTTATCGAGCAAAAGATGAATGAATCACCCCTGTTTCCCGCTTGGACGTATGGCGAAACGTTATATAATAATCTCAGTACCATGCCAATGAGGCGGGCAGATGAAGATGATTACATAGAAGTCGGGCTCTTTATATCGACTCCCGAATACATGAACATGTTTGACTTTGAGCTGAAGGAGGGCCGTTTGTGGGATTCTACCGATATGTTTAATCAATACAAGTGTATCATCAACGAATCGGCAAAAAAACAGTTCAACATACAAGACATTCATTCCGTGCAGTTGCAACCCGAAAGAAGATTGTGGTTCTCGAACAGGTATGACAATGACGGGAATCCGCCGTATGAAATCGTGGGGGTCATTAAAGATTTTAACACCGGGCATTTATCGAAAGCGACCATGCCCATATTGTTCGTTTTCATAGAAAGCGGAAGTCCTTATAACAACGTGTTGATGGCTCGCTTTATTCCCGGGAAACAGGAAGAGGCTGTTGCTTACCTTCAGGAGTTATACGAGGAAATAAATGGCGATGCCGAGTTCAAGTACACGTTGATGGAAGACGAGATAGCCGCGCTGTACGCGGAAGACAAGCGTGTAAGCCGTGTCTACACCACCTTCTCGCTGATTGCCATCTTCATCTCCTGCCTCGGGTTGTTCGCCCTTTCGCTTTTCGACATTCGCCAGCGGT
The DNA here is from genome assembly GCA_012838585.1 of Bacteroidales bacterium. GTDB lineage: Bacteria > Bacteroidota > Bacteroidia > Bacteroidales > Dysgonomonadaceae > Proteiniphilum. Next base: position 296 of record DUPB01000133.1, on the reverse strand, counting down.
ACCGCGAAATCGCCTTGCGGAAAGTAAACGGTGCCAAGAGAAGGGATATCATGCGGCTGTTGCTGAAGAAATACGCCTACCTGCTTGGCGCATCGTTCGCGGTTTCCGTACCGGTCACCTATTGGGTGATTAACCGGTACATGGAAGATTTCGCGCATCGGACAGCCATCTCGTGGTGGCTCTTCGCGATTTCGGCCATCGTGGTAACCGCCGTGTCGCTACTCACGTTAACATGGCAGGTGCGGCGGGCGACGAATATTAACCCGGCAAGCGCGATGAAAGTAGAATAACGGGAA
>DUPB01000013.1 GCA_012838585.1 Bacteroidales bacterium | reverse complement strand
TCCTTTGCAACTAGAGGAAAATAACGTATCTTCGCGTTCGCTTTAACACCTACCAGGTACCTTGACCGAGTGGCTAGGTAGCGGTCTGCAAAACCGTTTACGGCGGTTCGAATCCGCCAGGTACCTCTGAATATCGAATACCGTGTGAACAGGTTACTCCTTTATCCTATTTGATTTTATTGACAAATCTAAGAAGAAGTAATTGAGAGATCTTCAATAGTCCTATCAATTATTTTGAAAGCTCCATCAATCATGAAATATAATTTTGTAATTTTGTTGTCTGAAATCAATTAAAAAAAATCGAATGAAAACAATGCGTCGTTTTTCGATCCTGATGGCCATGCTTGCCATCGCCTTTTCATGTACTCTTACCTCTTGTGGAGATGAAGAAGACCCCGTGGTTGATGATCCGCAGGCTACATTAAAAATTAAAGTCACCTATTTCGTGGATCTAGCTGACACCTGGTATCAGTTTTACAATGTAGAGATGACCTCCACGAGCGCGAGCGGCAAGTCCGAAACGGCAGTTATCCAAGAGGATCAGGAGAAGAACATGACTTTTTCTTTAAACGAGGCACCTGACAAAGTGGTTTTGACCGTGATCGCGAAGCCCAAGACCAATCACCCTGAAGTTGTTGATGGTACCGTTTATTCACTGGATTACTCAACCAATCTTAGGGTGGTCACTTTGACAGAGGATGGCAAGGAATCGGGCATCCTTTACACCTCTCCCTTTAGTACAACATTATCATCGGGAGGAGAGGCTTTCAAAAAGGCTTTGCTGAAAGAACGCACGCTGTGTAACGCCTCATATACCATAAAGAAGTAACGGTATTTTCTAATTGAGGTATTCCTTCATCGTGTTGGAATACATGTTCCCGTAATATTCCGCGTTGTAAACCGTGGCATGCGAGCCTACCGTCTGCCGGGCTAACTTGTAGTATAGATCCCGCATCGTGATGTTGGGGGTCTCGTCAATAGCCTCTTGAAATGCGCGGGTGAAACCGTTCGACAGCCATATGCCCATTTCAGGGTCTTTCATGTCTGCCTTGGATGTCTCGTAGGCATTGGCGGCTGTTATGAACAATACTCCAGGAATGCCGATACAGGCTTCACCGATGGAACCGGAATAACAGGCATCCATGGCAAACAGGATTTTCCGGTACCGTTGCTCCTCGTGCATTGCCCGCAAGATGTCACGCACCTGCGTGCCGTAGACCGTTCCATGTGAACCCCACGCCAGCCTGTTGTGGTTTCCATGCCCACACCAAAAGACGATTATATTGTCGTTCTTCCCGGGGGCAATGACATGTGGCAACCGTTTAGAAGAATTCCCCAGGAATATGTCTTGCAGGTCGGCAATCGTTACATCGTTAATCTTATAGTCCACTTTCATATCCCGGTAGAGGTTTTCCCCATCAGGCTTCACCTTGACCACGCCGGGGTAGAGGTTGCGTGAGTCGTACGCGATATTGTCGGCAATAATCAAAACGATATGGTCATCGTCATACCCGTGACGTTTCAGTATTTGGTACATGGCCATGGCGTCAGCCTGGTGGCGGTAGTTTGCCCAAGTGTCAGAAGTGCCTATGACCACCGCCCAGTTTCCTTCGTGCTTCCCGTAATTGAAGTCTTCCTGACGCTGGTTGAACTGCTGGAACTGTTCCGCCTGGGTCTGCCATGTTTGCAGCATGGAGATTGTCCGCCCGCTTCCGTCCGTGGAGAGGTATTCGAGGGTGTGGTATTCGCCGTTTTTCAGTACCCAGTGGCAATAAGAGCTGTTCAGCACGCTGGCATAGTGCTTTTGGTCGAACGTCCAGTCACCGCTCACCCCGCTCAGGTTTGGGAAGCCGCCCGCTTGCAGGCGGAGCAACGCGGCCTGCATGTCGCTGGCCATCCAGCCGCGGTTCCAGTTGTCCCGCCCGTCCACGATGTTTTTGATCGCCCCGTTCAGGTCCGCGTCCCCGAAAGCGGCCAACGCGTAGCCCAACAAGGAGATGGCGTCAAACAGGTGGGCTTCGCCGGCCACCGGCGATTCCCCAAACTTGGAGCGGTAGGCGTTGACGAAACCGGAAGCCGGGTCAGCGCTTGGCGACACTCCTTCGTACGTGTGTTTGATTTTACCGACCAGGGTTTTAGAGTGGGCCACGTCGGAACAATAGACCATCGGGAACGATCCTCGATCCAACTGGTCATAGGTTTCATCGAATAGTTGGAAGTCGGAAGCTTTGGAAGGGGCGAACAGTAACGCACCACTGCGAAAGCGTTTATCCGCGAAATGAGCAACCCCATTTTTCAACTCCTCATTGTTCCGGTAAATCACCATGTCTTCCACTTCCAATCCCAGCTCAATGGCTTGATAGGCGAACCAATCGCTGAAACTCTTCCCGTAGTCGTCATCCGCTGTAAGCAGGCTGACGCTGGGCATATCCGATACGGCCATCTGCATCAGCAGGATTTCGCATTGCGTGAGGTCGCTTTGCGCCAGGTTCCAGATACACTCCTTCCCGGCGAAGATTCGCTGAAACTCGGTCGAGGTGGCCAGCGGGAGGATCAAGGTCTTTTGCTCCGCGACACAGGCGATAGCTGCCAGCCTGGCATTTCGTGAACTGTAAGGGCCAATTATTGCCGTGTAAGTATCGTCGGAAGCCACCCGTGAGAGGTATTCGGCTAAATCGGCATCCTCCTCGTTTTTCAGCTCCACCTGTATCTCGGTGATCTTGGGAAGTCCAACTTGTGCCTGCCTGAAGTTGTCCAAGGCCCAGTCGATGGTGCGGTTCCAGTCGTTACCCGAAGAGAGGGGCATGATGACCGCCACCTTGTAAGACACTGTTTCGGCTCCGGGCATACCCGTGTCGTCATGGCAACCGGTGATGAGCCCCGGGATGATACATGCGAAAACCAGCCACACCTTATTTCTCATAATAACTCCTTTCCGCTTTCAAGGCCGATGGGTAATAGGTATCGTAGGCTTTCTGCCAATAATCGGGAGTATCGTAATAATCTTCCCAAGTATAGCAATTGTCGAAGAAACCGGCATTGACGGTCACGTTGGCGAAATCTTCCGCCAAGCCGCCTTTCAGATGCTGCTCCTGCTTGTTCCCCGATAGCCAGTCGTTCAAGAACGTGTTCAGCACCCGGTCTATATTCAGTGTTAGTGAGAACGGGGTACGGGTGGAATAGTCGGAGCAATCCACGTCCATCCCGGCGACCAGCATGAGTGAAAACATGTTTTCCCGGACATATTTATAGACACCAAAATTGGATCCTCCGGCCAGCGGGAAGACGAAGGCATTATGCGGCAAACCTTTCGTCTGAGAGTATGCCTTCTCCGGGCTGTTATAGCCGGTGGCATCTTCCGATAGGTAGATTACCTCTGCCGCTTGGTTCAGTCCTTCGGCATAGCCTTGCCGGAAGCCTTCGATGGCAGGTTCCAGCGTGCCGTCGCCGGGAAAGGCGGCAAGCACGAACGCGTATGGGCATTTTGCCGCCATCCTGCCGCACAGGTAAGAGGCCCCGTAACGCCGGATGCTGAAGGTGAACACGTTGTCCGGTAAATCTTCTTTCTCGCTTTCAAAGAGCAGGACGCTTTTCGATGCTTCCGGTTTGAGAAGGTTCCCGTCTAAAAGCGATTCGTATTCGTTCGATGCCAGTATGAGCAATGACTTGTTCCCGGTAGTATTGTCATTGTGCCAATTCTTTACCGCCGTCTGCGCCTCCTGCCTGTCTTTGGGCGAGACAATGGAAAGCGCAACGTTATTCTTGGTGACGAACCCCATGATGCCATCGAGAATCAAATCGTTATAGCCATTGTCGCCCATGCCGCCGGTAGAGGTGATAAGGGTGAGGGCAGCCGGTCGCGGTTCAATGACCGGGTCATCGGCTTCGCCGGAGCAAGATACAAGCCATAGCCCCAACGTCATCATGACGATGGTATTCCATACCCCTCCTATCATTTCAAGTACTATCCTTGGCATACCTCACGTTATGCTAAATATTCCCTTCGTATACAAGCACGAACCTTTCACGGCACTCTTGCGTGTTCACGAATTTTTCTTCGTGTACGCCAGGATAGAACGAAGGATACTCCCAGTAGTCATGATCGACTTTACTGATATCTTCTGTACGGAAAGTGACGAGACCCCAGTAATTCGCTAATGGCCTCAGTTCATTTTTACCGATGTAGACATATCTTTGTGTTAGCTTCCAAACCTTGCGAGCCCACCAAAGGTGTCTGCCTCCCCACGGCGACCCAACCGCGTACCGGTATGATGAGTAATTATTCTTGTCGGTAAGGGCAAATATAGCAGGGGCACCGAAAAATTCGACGTCTGGGACGCGCTTTTTTATGTCATTGAATAGTGCCCTGAAGTTTTCTTCGTTCCCATAATACATCTGAGCGTATGCGTTCCACGCGGCTTCCGAGATCCCTTTCGGAAGCTTGAAGTGTTCTTTCCACCAGTCATAGTAGTCCTCGTAATTGTATTTAGTAGCATTCCATTTTCCGGCGAAACTAATTAAAATACCCACGTCACCTTCGCAGGCGCGGACACAAAAGTAATATTGATTATCCCGGGTATCCCGCACGACGTTGCCTCGGTAGAAGATGCTGTTATCGTTGTCGGGCCACAGTTCCATCGGGATAAGTTCAAACTGCTTTCGTACCGATAATTTCGGCAATAAAACAGTAACCATCCCGTAGCGAGAAGCGGTATTCTCGACCTTGTAAGTCACGGAGCCATGTTCGCCGAAGTCTACATGATATTCGTCCTGCAGGGAGGAGAAAACTTTGTCTCGTTCACCGGAGGGGATACAGTGGGCGTCGAACCATTGTAGCGCTTCCTCGGCGGATTTCAGACCGATTGAATAGAGGTTGGGGGTGGCGGCATCGAGCACGATCCCGCTGGTCGGTTCCGGGGGGGTGAGGGGCGGTTCGCCCAGGTTGCAATTAAACAGGCGAATGGCTATTTCAGCGGCCCGCTCGTAGTTCGGATCAACGAGCTCTTCATTCTTGTCGACTCCCATTTCGGGGTCATCCTTATCATTACAAGCGCAGAAGCTTAAAATGCAGATAATCAGCAAGATTGTAAGATGTTTCGGTTTCATAAGTTATCATGTATGTAACAAGACGTTCTAAAAAGTCGTACCGGGTAATAATTGAACGCGGCCGACGTGACAATACTTTTCCAGGTATAATCAGGCGTTAGCACCATGGCCACCCCGGAACTGCTGGTGGTACCATCTTTAAAGGCGACGTAACACTTTTTCCCATTTTCACGCCGCGTGGTTTTTCCCAGGTCATTCCCGGACTCGTCATAGGAACCGTAATATCCTTCAAACTGGGCATCAAATCCTGTCATTTGGCCTTTGAACAAGGTTTTCATATTGCCACCGAGGTACTCGATCAAATGCTTTCGGTCACGCGTTAAAGGAAGATACCATAAAGTTTGTTTACCATAATAGGCTTCCGTATGCTGGCCGAATATTTCTTCGTTGGGGAATAGGAAACCGGTACTGTTGGTTTGATAGATATCGGCGAAAAGAATGCCGTCAACCACTTCCTCTTTGGTCATGAACCTACCTCCCGCCCCCTTCACGCCAAACTGCATTTTTCGCGTGATATAGGTTCTTGTCCAATAGCCGGGACCTATTTTCACCACCGGGTAAGATACATCCCATTCGGAAAATTGAAGTCGATGATCTTGGACGGTCGTGTTTTTGGGAACGGCGCAAGCGTTGCCATAATCTTTTTCGTACAGATTGCCATGAATATAGTAAATATTGGAGAGTTTTTGACTTGTACCATACTCTTCTATTGGGGTTACATAACAATCTCCTTCATAAAAAGCGATAGAGGCCGGTCGATTGCCTTCCCCGTCTCCCGGGAAAAGGCCTTGACTGTGATTTGTTTTACCCAGGTATATGGGATAGAACACCTGAATTCTTTGGTCTGAGCGGATCTTTGGCACGTACTCCTCGCAGATTTCCAATACGGGAACATTATTCACGTAATAGATTTTGACCAATGACGTGTTGGATTTGTCGGTGTTTGAAAAAGAAAAGCGGCTATCTTGTAAAGAGATGCTATAATTGTCCATACCTAGTTCCTGGTCGGGAATCTTGTTGTTGCTTTGCTCCTGCATTTTCAACACCTGCATCAAAATTTGTTGTGAAATGGTTTTGTCAGCGAAGAGTTGCCAAATGGGCATGACCTTGAAATCGACCAAGTCCAGCTCCTTCTTGTTACTCCCCGTGTAAACGATTGACGAGAACCACTCCTGCAGCTGCTTGTTGGGAATGACATCGAGCCTGTCCAACTTGCTAATACCTTGGATGAGGTTATTCCTGAGGATAGGATCGCCCCCCTTGATTTCCACGGAGGCTCCTTGCGATATGTCGCTAATCAGGCTGTTTTTGAGCGTGTTAGAGGCACTGGAGTTGGCTATTCCCAAAACACGTTTGCTCTGTTCTTCCGCAATGGATTCGAGTTGACTGGTTTGCGTACGCGAGAAAGTTCCTATATAGTCAATCATGCCCCCGGCATAGGCCTCAATCACTACATGCGTGCCAAACTCGTTGAGCATGGTCGTGATTTGTTGGTCCCTATTGGCACCGTTAGTATTCTTGATTTTCTCGTAAACTTCACGAAAACGACTGGTGAATGGAATCTGGGTTACCGGCATTTTTTCAACGATGTACTGTATCGTTCCCGCGTCTATACTTCGTGATGCCACCACTTTCGTGATCCTCGCGTAGGAGCAATATTGTTGTGACGACATGTTTTTGCTAACCTGGGAGTATCGTCGCATCGTTTTCTTAACCCCCAGGAAATTGGAGGATTTATCTTGCCTGCTGGTGAGTAGTGCCGACATTTCTCGTTCGGATGTCGCGGAAACGTTCATGAAGTCAGACTGCGCTCTTATAATCTCCTGCACGCTCTGAAATTCATCTTCTTTGTCAAGAGCGGCAAGGGCATTCAAATCAAAGACCCGACCTCGTATGCTGTTGGAACTTTGATATTCATCGTAGGCATTCATGCCCCAGCCTATACGAAAATCCGACAGGGGATCTCCCGACGTGTTTTCGTCTGACTCTCCCAGCCCTTTTTGAAAAATCTCAATAGTCCCGGATTGAAAAGGATCGTTCACGTTGGAGACGGTCACCTGTAAAGAGCGTCGGCGTACATCGGTATTTTCCTCCACCCACAATTCCATGATGCCATCCTCGGCAAGGGTGTCTCTTTCCAACCTTGCCCAGGCGGCATTGACTTTGGTAATATACGTTCCCGTTTCTGCAGGAACACCGTCAACCCGAAGGGTATGATACCTCGCGCCGGGTTCAACCTCCTTGAGGTTACAGGTCAGCTGAAGACCTTCTTCGTTTGGCAATAGAGGGTCATCTTTGGTGCATCCGCCAAGAAGTACCGTCAAAATCACAAGGGATGAAAAAATCTTTCTCATAATTTTTTGTAGCCTATTTCTTTTGGATTTAAGAGGTACACGTATTCGCCTGACCGAACCATTCTATTCTGGTAGGTCGAACCGGGGAAGAATATCGCGTAATTCTTTGCTTCATCGGGAGGGGTCGTGGAATATTCCCACCCGGGCAGATTGTCATACCGGGTATTGTTATCCAGGTAGAAGTGACCAAAATGTTTGAACACTTTTTGAATCTCACCTTTCACAGAACCATCTATTGCTATGCCCCCGGGACGCTCACAACCCAAGATGGCATATGACTTCTGATATTCGATATTCGTCGATTTTACCGCTGAGAGTACACCGCCATTCATATATATATGCTGACCATCCACGGGGTGGTCACCCGTGTCGATTTCACTGACGATGAACTTGTCGTAACGCCAGTCAACCTTGTAGGCCTTTCCCTCGTGAATGCATAAGCCGTTGCTCAACTTGACTTTCCCCTCATAAATGGGATAAGCGACCTGGACTTTATTATTTCGTGATAGTTCAGGTACGTATTCCTTGCAAATGGTAGCCACGTGTCGATTGGCGGCAATAATATCCACCACGTCGGGGTTGTTAAAGCGTTGATTGTCTTGATCACCTATTCTACAGGTAACAGAGGTCGGATGGGCCTCAAACGAGGTGTTGATGAAGTTGCGGTTGGGTACCATATCCATCGCCAGCTTCATATTTCCCGTGACCCTTCCCTCAACCTTCAAAGCTTTTACTTTATCGGGAATAAATTCCCATATGGGAATCACCTGCATATCGATAAGTTCCACGTTGGATTTCGCCAAATCGTCATCGTCATAATGAACGGAATTAAGCCATTGAGCATCCAATTTGGCCGGAACAGTTGTATTATCGAAATTGGCAAACCCTATAAGCCGGTCGAAAAGTGTTACATCCCCACCAATCACGTTAAAAGAGCATTTCGAGTCTTTTAGTGTCTGGTAATTTTTCACGTACGATGAAGAGGACGAAGCAGTCTTAAATAGCGTCTCAATGGTGGCTTTCGATAGGGCTTCCTCGTATTCCCGGCTTTCAAATTTGTGTGAATCGATTTGAACATCAAGGGTCATGCGGGCTCCCAGTTTTGAAAACACCACGACATGTGTCCCGTAGGTATAAATAAATTCGTCGATAGACACTTTGTCGTCTATTTTACTTATCGCATTGCGAAAACTGCTCGTCAATAGCGATGGATAGCGGTTGGCATATAGGCTAATATCCTTGTAGTTGAGTGAATATTCCGCGTTCACCGATGAAATTTTATTATGCAGGATGTAGGATTCTTTGACTCCATCTTCAAAGATAGCACAGGTTTTCGATGCACTTCCGGAAAAAAAGACCAGGTCTCCCGATGCCGAGGCATCGACATTCACTTGGGCGATGTAATCCACTACGGATGTATAGACTTCATGTTCTTTTTCGACATCATTTATGGGGTTGACGTTCAACAGGCTCAAGCCTTGCTCATCCGAAATACGGTCTATGACAGCCCTGTTTAATATCTGGCAACGGAAGTCGCGAAGGTTGCAGTAGCTACCGCTCACCGCGTTATAAGAATATCCTATTCCATGATGACGATAAAATTGCCGCAAAGAACTTCCCGCTGCCCGGGAAGCAGGTGCCTGACGGTATATCACGGTATCCACCTGCCCATTGCTCCGCGTCACGTACACCTTGGCGATACGGTACTCATCCCCATCATTGCGTTCACAATATATCTTGCCGTCCTTAGTAAGGGTCAAGAAATCCGCGTCTTTCATATCCAGAGAACGCACGTCAACCTGGGTGGGGAGAATCCAATCATTCTCTTCACCATCTATCAATATAGCGCTTGGTATCTCGTTTCCCTCTTTCGTTACATCAGGGTCAGCTTCAAGAAGGTCGTCTGTACAACCTAATAAGCAAGAGCAAACCGCGATGATGAAAAGAGCAACGATACGTTGTGTATTTATTTTCATTACTCGTTAATATAGGCTTCTAGGAAGGCGGAGTTTGGATATTGTGTATGCAAATACTTTTTAATGGCAGCAATCGATTTGGTATCCGTGAACATGACCCATATGGGCTTCACCTCCACCTCGAGAAGTTCCGCGTTGTTGGTCTTATCATTGGCATTGGTGATAGACTCCGCCCAGTTTATAATAGCATCTGCAAGAAGGGTGTCATATTGGGCGGTTTCAAAAAGCTTCAGTAGGTTCCTAAATTGAGTACGATCCCCACCTAAGATCCTGACCTTGTGTCTGGAATGTTTGAAATGGTTGGTGGCATCGTTTATATAGGAAGCCTTCGCTTCGCCTTTCAACGCGAACATACCGGCTTTGATGTCAGCCGTAATCTTGGCAGAATCAAGGCTTAGTTTCTCCTTGATGTACATGGAATCCACCTCCATTTCCAAGGCGATAAGACCACCCAGCTTGGAACGAGTCACTACCCCGGTTCCGTAATCTCTGATTAACGCACGCACGATTTCGTCGATTTTTCCCTCGGAAGCATTCTCTTCATTGCAGGCTTCCCTTAACTGCTCTCTTAGCCGCGCGAACCCCGCGGTAAGAATAGCTTGACGATAGTCATTTTCCGGACGTGAGGCGGCAACCCAATCGTCATAATGCGTTAATATTTCACGGTAATTAACAGAAGATTCGAGCGTGGGATAGTTCGCTCCGGTCTTTATTTTCAGGACCTTGCTCCCTAGGGCTTCTTCACCATGATACGCGCCTGACAATCCAAATTTCATTAAGCCGTAAGAAACCTGGATATCTATTGACACGCCCAACTCATCTTTTTTATCCACGATCGTATCTACACGGATTGCCTCGTAATCGATATCGGTGATTTCAGTGGTATTTGCCATGGCATCATACTTGCCAAAATCATCTTTGTCCATCAGCAAAGAAATTGCCCTACTGTTGATGATGTTACATGAACGGTATTTCAACGGGTAGGTTTTGGGGTCATCGAAAAACTCCAGCATATTGCAACCGTAGCCAAGGTACTTTTTCCCAGCCAGCATGATTAGCTCGGCACTGTTTTCAGGAGCATCACCTTCTACGGCTGCCGCCTGACGCAGGTTAATGGCAATTTTCTCATTTCCTGATGTCAGGGTGATCACGGTATGACGTTCCATACCCGTGGTGTTGGCATCAACCACCACGTTGACGATAGCGTTGTTGACCCCTTTCTTCTGGAGTAAAGTGGCCCAATCGCAATTCTCCGGCAAAGTTGCGCTCCATTCGGCGTTACTTTCTACCTGAAATGGGTATACGCCATCCATCACGTTGGCGGAAATGCCTTTGGTGGATGTTTTTTCATCAACCTTCATGAAGGTTTGGTCTTCAGATTGGCACGACACCATGGTCGTGAGGGCTGATACGCATAAAGCGGTAAGGATCAAAGTAAAAAAAATCTGTTTCATAAAAGTAAAAAAATTCGTTTCTTATTGATAGTTATGATTGTTATTGTACCTGTTTAACTAGTTGAATTTCTCAGGGGTAGGTAGACCAGATGTCGAAAAATGGGGCTAATCCCCGGGGAGCGAAAGTGAAAAGTTTGTCCTGATGGAGGGTGAGGATGTTAGCGATTCAGGTTCGTTGTTATCGTCACTACAAGCGATGAGGGGTATACATCCGGCAATTTTCGCCAGACACGAGACCGCGGCTTTAAAAAAGATTCTTCCTTTCATTCTGATAGCTGTTTGATGTAATAATCACTTCAATTCGTACAGCCTCTTCCTAAGAGATAAACAGCATAGTGCGAAATCACGTCATCTGTATTAACGTGAGTTTGATGTAAGAAAAACAGTTGAAAATTAGGAATCCATCAGTAAAATTAGTACCTAAAACTTTGAATTACACGCATTTACTAATAGTGCCGCTATGATTCCAGTCGCAAAGTTACTTAAATTTATCGCAAAGTTACTTAAATTTATTTCATGTTTGATGAGTTTTGCGAAAAAAATGACAAAAACCCGAAGAACATTAATTGTCAGGCAGATAGGGGGCTCAAGATGATGCATTTAGGCTCCAAGGCTATCAAGCAGTGCCTCTGAGTTAGAGCGATTAAGCGTCTTTTGGCTCTTTTGGATCTGTTGGCTCCTTTTCACGGAACGCGTCGGCCACCTTCCGGTAGTTCTCCTTCCACGCTTCGGCTACTGACCCGAAGAAGCTGCCAGCGCTCTCCCGAATCACGCCCCACCTACCCTCGGTCATGCGTTCGTACTCCTTTAGCTTCGATGTTAGTTTGTCCCTCGTCTCCTTCAGCTTGTCCAGTTGCTCCCGATACTCCTCCTTCTTGTCATCCGCTATCTCGTTGGCTTTTGCCTCGAGTTTGTCAATCCTGTCGGCCAAATCATTGACAATTTGGTACGCTTTCTCTTTGAAGTCATCTTTTTTCATCGTAACTTGTGTTGATTTTGATTTCAGTAAGTAAACATTTTTGAAGGGGTTTGGTTCACGGGCAACAGCTTCGCTTTATAAATTACCCTGCGAATTGAGCGATCGCGATTCATGGGATTTGTTATCAAGAAAGGGAAACGGATCTCCACCCATGTTCCCGTTAATAGAGTGAACGCGATCCGTTGAAATGAAAAAACGGGTCAAAAGTGGCAATAAGCATGACGTAAAGTGCAAAAAATTGGGAGAAATGCGTATCTTTGTATCTTATTTTACCACTTATTATGTTGAACATCATACTATTCGGCGCCCCGGGTTCTGGAAAGGGGACACAAAGTGAGAAGCTGATAGAGAGATATGGGCTAAAGCATATATCTACCGGGGAGTTGTGCCGTGAAGAGATTAGGGAGGGAACCGCGCTGGGTACGGTGGCCGACTCTTATATATCCAAAGGGCACCTGGTACCCGATGATATCGTGATTGGACTGCTGGAAGATCAGCTGAAGCGTTGCTGCACCAAGCCCGGCTTGATTTTTGATGGCTTCCCCCGAACGTTGGTGCAAGGTGAGGCGCTCGACCAGATGTTGGCCAAGTACAACGAGCGGGTATCGATCGTGCTCAGTTTAGAGGTTGATGAGGATGAGTTGATTCAACGCCTGCTCAAGCGTGGCGAAATATCGGGTCGATCAGATGATAACAGGCAGGTTATCGAGTCGCGTTTGCGCGTGTATCAAGAGCAGACGGCCCCGCTTAAAGCATTCTACCAAGACCAGGGGAAACTGGTGAAGATTGATGGAATCGGCTCGATTGACGATGTTTTTGCATCGATGGCGTTAGCGGTAGACCAACTGTTGGAGAAGGCATGACGGGCAGCAACTTCGTTGACCATGTGAAGATATTTTGTCGTTCGGGGAGGGGGGGAGCGGGCTCTGCCCATCTCCGGCGGGAGAAGTTCGTTCCCAAGGGCGGTCCCGATGGCGGCGATGGCGGCGATGGTGGTGACATCATTTTACGGGGCAACCGAAATTTTTGGACGCTGCTTCACCTTCGTTACCAACGTCATATCTTTGCAGGGGACGGCGAGAGTGGCACCAAGGCCAACCGGACCGGGAAATCGGGTGAGTCGAAGGTCATCGAGGTGCCTTGCGGCACCTTGGCATATGATGCGGAAACCGGGGAACTCCTCTGCGATATCACCGAACATGATCAGGAGGCGGTGCTTGTTAAAGGGGGGAGAGGCGGCCTGGGTAATGTGAACTTCAAATCGTCCACCAACCAAACGCCGCGATACGCACAGCCGGGTGAGCCCTGCGAGGAGCGGTGGGTGACCCTGGAGCTTAAGCTGTTGGCCGATGTGGGACTGGTGGGGTTCCCGAATGCCGGGAAATCGACCCTCCTATCCGTGGTGTCGGCCGCGAAGCCCAAGATCGCCAATTACCCTTTCACCACCCTTGAGCCCAACTTGGGCATCGTGAGCTACCGCGATATGCAGTCGTTCGTGATGGCCGATATTCCCGGTATCATTGAAGGCGCTAGCGAGGGGAGGGGACTCGGGTTGCGCTTCCTGCGCCATATAGAACGCAACTCGCTGTTGCTCTTCGTGATCCCCGCCGATAGCGCTGATATACGGGAGGAGTTCACGGTTTTATACAACGAGTTGGAGCAGTATAACCCCGACCTGCTCGATAAGAAGCACCTGCTGGCCATTTCGAAATCGGACCTGCTGGATGACGAGTTGATGCGGGAGGTTCGTTCGCACCTGCCCGAGGGTATCCCACACGTCTTTATCTCCTCGATCACGGGGTACGGCATCACGGAATTGAAAGACCTGCTGTGGCGGGAGCTCAACTCGGATGTTTTATGAAATCGCACCGTCGATACCATTCAAACGTGCAAATCTATTCCGTTTTTAGGGTGTTTGTTTGTTATATGATATTGCGCCTTTGATACAGTTCCAACATCCTACTTGTTTCGTTGTTAAAATTTTTGTCACATGAAACTACACCCCCAACATGCCAATCTGCTTCTTTTCGATCTGTTAGACGGTGAAGAGGCCATCGTTCACTTTAGCACCACCCGCGAGGGGGGTGTGAGTCGTGGCTCCTTTGCATCGCTGAACACGGGTAACTTCTCGGACGATAGCCCGTTGAACATTCATGAGAACCGGCAACGTATCGCCCGGATGTTGTACACCCCGGTAGAGAACTTTATCATTCCCCACCAGACGCACGGCAACCGGGTGTTGGCGATTGACACCGACTTCTTGAACTTGACCCAAACGGAGGCTGTCGAGGCACTGTACGGGGTGGATGCCGTGGTGACGAACCAGCGAGGGGTGTTCTTGTGCGTTACGACGGCAGACTGCGTTCCCATATTACTGTACGATAAGGGGAGGGGGGCGATTGCCGCCATTCATGCCGGCTGGAAGGGGACCGCGGGGCGTATCGTGGAGAACTGCCTTCGCGAGATGGAGCGGAACTATGGAACTTCTGCACGGGATCTGATCGTAGGGATGGGACCCGCTATTAGCCAGCCACACTACGAGGTGGGGAGTGAGCTGGTGGAGGCGTTCCAAGAGGCGGGGTTTGATCTTTCCGACAGGGCAGTTAGCTACCGTGAGCCCTGTTCGGGCAAGTGGCACATCGACCTGACGGAGATCAACCGCCGGGAACTCATTCGGCTGGGTGTCCCAGAAAGCCAGGTGGAGATAAGCGGTCTCTGCACCTTTGAAAGGGAGGATCTCTTCTTCTCGGCACGCCGGCAGACCATTCACTCGGGAAGGATGCTCACTGGCATTAAATTGGAGATTAGGGGTTAAATGACGGAGTAGGTTTTCGTGAAACCCTTTTTAATCCGGAAGATTTGAAGGGATAGATGACATAAATGGGTAGAGATGAAAAAACGGGTGAAGGAAAAACAAGGGGGCGAAACCGTTACATGTTTCACCCCCTATGTATATTAGTCGTCAATTGACGTTTGCGCGTTAGGCGTACCTCTTGCCTATGGCCTCCCAGTCGATGATGCTCCAAAGCTCCTTCAGGTGGTCACCCCGCCTGTTTTGGTAATCCAGGTAGTAGGCGTGTTCCCACACGTCGAAGCCCAAGATAGGGGTCAACCCTCTGGTAATCGGGTTCCCGGCTCCGCCCTCCTTCTCGATGGAGAGCTTCCCGTTTGCGTCTTTCGCCAGCCATACCCATCCGGAGCCGAACAGGGCAACGCCGGCCGCGTTGAACTGCTCTTTGAACTGCTCGAAAGAGCCAAACTGCTCATTGATCGCTTTGGCTAAAGCACCGGTCGGTTCTCCCCCGCCACCCTTTTTAAAGGAGGTGAAAAAGAGGTCGTGGTTGTATACCTGTCCGGCGTTATTAAAGATGGCACCATCGCTCTCTTTAACTACCGTGATGAGGTCGGCGTTCTCGAACTTCGTGCCCGCTGCTAACCGGTTTAAGTTATCCACGTAGGCCTGGTGGTGTTTGCCGTAGTGAAATTCAATGGTTTGTTTGCTCATGACCGGCTCCAGGGCATCGGCCGCGTAGGGGAGCGCTACTTTTTCAAATTTAGTCTTCATAATCATTTTATTGTTAAGTTCTTCTACAAATATAACGAATTTACGCGTTCAAATGTTCGGCCCTGTTTAGACACGTTCCAATCAATGAGGTCTCCTGAATGCCTTCCTCAGATCTCTCTCGTTAAAAAATAGCCTGATAGCTTGACGCTCAGGCTATTAGTGTTTTCTTTCAAATGTATTCCGGGGTTTATCGGCTTTGTCTATCACCCGTTGTATTTATTGATGAACCTCCTCCGTTGTAAAGGGGATTTCCGGCTTTGAGGGCTCTTCCGTCTTATCGCTTGATTCCTCGTTGCTTTCGAGGATTTCTTGTGCCCGTGATATCCATTGGCGTTTACCGAAGACATGCTCCAGGTCTTCAGCGTAGATGATCTCTTTCTCCAGCAATATTTGGGACAGTTGCTTGTGTCCTTCCGTTTTGTCACTCAATATCTGCTTCGCCCGTTCGTATTGCTCGGCGATCATTGCCTTCACCTCAGAGTCGATTAGCTCAGCAGTATCCTCGCTGTAGGGTTTCGAGAAGGCGAACTCCTGCCCGGATGAGTCGTAATAGCTCAGGTTAGGGAGCTTGTCGCTCATCCCCATGTAGGTGACCATCGCGTAGGCCTGTTTCGTTACCCGTTCCAGGTCGTTCATCGCGCCCGACGAGATTTGCCCCACGAATAGCTCTTCGGCAGCCCGTCCCCCCAGGAGGGCACACATCTCGTCGAGCATCTGCTCCTTGGTGGTGATTTGTCGCTCCTCTGGCAGGTACCAGGCAGCTCCTAGCGCTTTACCGCGCGGTACGATGGTAACCTTTACCAGCGGGTTGGCATGTTCCAGGAACCAGCTAAGGGTAGCGTGTCCCGCCTCGTGGATCGCGATGGTTTTCTTCTCATCCTGCGTGATGATCTTGTTCTTCTTCTCCAGTCCCCCCACGATGCGGTCTACCGCGCTCATGAAATCCTCTTTCTGCACGAACTTCTTCTTGTTTCGTGCCGCGATGAGCGCCGCCTCGTTACAGACATTAGCGATGTCGGCACCCGAGAAGCCCGGGGTTTGGCGCGACAGAAAATCCACGTCCACCGACTCGTCGATCTTGATGGGGCGCAGGTGCACTTTAAAGATCTCTTTTCGCTCGTTCAGGTCAGGCAACTCCACGTAGATCTGTCGGTCGAATCGCCCAGCGCGCAGCAACGCTTTGTCCAGCACGTCGGCCCTGTTGGTCGCCGCGAGGATGATGACACCACTGTTGGAACCAAACCCGTCCATCTCGGTCAAGAGCTGGTTGAGGGTGTTTTCCCGCTCATCGTTCGAGCTGAAGCCCGTGTTTTTGCCACGTGCTCTTCCCACGGCGTCGATCTCATCGATAAAGACAATGCAGGGCGCTTTCTCTTTCGCCTGGCGGAAGAGGTCCCGTACCCGCGATGCGCCCACCCCCACGAACATCTCCACGAAGTCGGACCCGGAGATGGAGAAGAAGGGTACGTTGGCTTCTCCGGCAACCGCTTTGGCCAACAGGGTCTTACCGGTTCCCGGGGGACCTACCAGCAGGGCGCCCTTTGGAATCTTGCCGCCCAACTTGGTATAGGTGCCCGGATTTTTCAGGAACTCCACGATCTCCTGTACCTCCTCCTTCGCCTCGGAGAGGCCCGCCACGTCTTGAAACGTCACCTTCTGGCTGGAGTCTTTGTCGAACAGTTGTGCCTTGGATTTTCCCACGCTGAAGACGCCCCCACTGCCGGCACCGCCCCCTTGCATCCTGCGTAACATCCATACCCAGACGACGATCAGCAGGAGGAACGGTGCGAAAGTGAGCAGTATGCCCCATATCTCCGACGTGGTGTCGAAGCTCATTTCGATGTCGTACTTCTGCTCGCTTTTCACCTCTTCAATGAACTTGGAGATGGCATCGGCCGAAGCCCCTTTTACCTGGATAACCGGCGTTCTTCCCACGCGGTCGGCATCGTCACCGAACACGTGGTGGATGGACTCCTCCCTCACGATGGCTTGCGCGGTACCCTTGTTGTTGTATACCACCAGGCTTTTGATGCGGTTGTCCCTCACGTACTCTTGGAAGTCCGACCATTTGACCTCCTTCATGGTAGTGCCTTTGTCAAAGAAGAGCATCCCCATCAGTAACAGGAAGATGATACCGTACACCCAGTAGGGGTTGAACGGTTTCTTGGTATTGGGGTTGCCCCCCAGGTTGGGACGCAGGGTGGGTTGTTTATCCTGTTTTTTATCTTTATTGCTGCTGCTCATTGCTTTTACTCTCTTCCTTTAAAATTGTCGGTCGGCGCACCTTGGTCTCATTTCACCGTACCCGTTGATTTCGCTTTAACACGAAGCGTTGGTCTCATTTCACCGCGTTGGTTGGAATTCCATCGTAACGGCCGATGCTTTACCACGGCCGTTGGGCTTTCACTGTGATCGTTTGATATTTCACCACGGCCAAAAGATTCCTCTAACGCTGTAAGAGTGTAACAATTATTTAAGGAATATGTTTTAGTCGACGGAAGGAATTCGTACGGCCCGAGCGTCTTGCCAGAGGAGATCGATGTTGTAGAAGTTCCTTAGCTCGGGCAGGAAGATATGTACGATCACGCTACCGTAGTCCATGCCGATCCACTCCGCGTTCTGTTTGCCATGTACGCGCAACGGTCGTTCCCCCACGTTCTCCAGGACCATTTTTTCCACCGATTCTGCTAGTGCCGACACCTGCGTGGGCGTGTTCCCCTCGCAGATCACGAAGTAATCGCACACGGCACCAGAGATGCCCTTTAACTCGATCGTGTTGATGTTTTTCCCCTTTTTCTCGTGAATTCCTTCAACAACATGCTTTAAAAGCTCGTTTTTAAACAGTTCGTTTTTCTCTATCATGCTTCTTTTTAAGTCGGTTTCTATTTTTGCAGCGATACTCGCTTTCAATATGGCGTGTATCCACGTAAAAAATACCCTGCCTTTCGTGGGCAGGGTATTTGGTGAATCCACTATCCCACAGGATGGGAATTACAGGGTTTGCAGCTTCAGGTTTTTCCAGAGTACCCGGATGCCTCCCCCGTCGTGTATCTGCAGCGCGATGCGCCCTTGCGCCTTCCCGATTTTTTCGTCCGTCAGGTCCACCATCTCCTGGTCGTTCAGCCAGGTCTTCACGTTATCGCCTTCCACGCGAATCCGCATGGTGTTCCATTCGCCCTCTTTCAGGATCTCCTCCTTTTCGTCCGGGATCTGTACCAGCCATCCACGCCCGTAGGATTCGTAGATGCCGCCGGTGTCATGTCCCTTGGGGGCCACTTCTACCTGCCAGCCGTTCACGATAACGCCCGGCTCGATGAACGAGCGGAAGAATACGCCCGAGTTGCCATCGGCCTCTTGTTTGAATTCGACCGTCAGGTCGAAGTTGTCGTAATATTCCCGGGTCGCGAGGTAACCGTACTTCTTGTCAGGCCCGCTTTCGCACACGAGCAGTCCATCTTCAACGTACCACTTCTCCGTGCCGTATATTTCCCACCCGTGCAGGTCTTGTCCGTTGAAGAGGTCAACCTCCTTGGTCACGCGCGGCAGCTCCTTGATTTTAATGTTCCGGAACCAGGCTGCCGAACCGTGGTCTTGCAGGCAGATTACCCCCTTACGGGCGAGCCCGTACTCGGGTGCGTTTTCCCACTTGCCGCTGTTCTTGCGCTCGAACCAGTCGTCCGTCCAGGCTTCAAACTCGATTACCTTTTCACCGTTCAGCCAATGCTCCACGTGCCCATTGTCGAAAACGATCTTGGAGCTGTTCCACTCGCCTGCCGGCTTGATAACGGTCTTTGCCGGGTCGGTCGTGTACATCGCGTAGTCAGCCGCCGTTTTCTGCCAATCTTCCAGTGGCTGCGGAAATCCAAGGTCATCAATCAACTGGTATTCAGGTCCCGTTACGTAAGGAACGGCAAATTTCGGGTTCTCTACCACGTGGTACAGCACGCCACTATTGCCACCGTCGGCGATCCTCCACTCCCAAGTCAACTCGAAGTTCTCGTATAGCTTCTCGGTTACGATATAACCATGCTCATCGGCGCCTTCACCTTTGGCTTGAATCATGCCATCCTCCACGAACCAGGGGGCGGTGAGCTCTGTGCCGTTGTAATCGCGCCAACCCTCTAACGTCTCCCCGTCGAACAGAAGTTCCCAACCCTCTGCCATTTCCTGCTTGGTGAGGGTATTATGCTTCCCACCGGTACAGGCCGTTACTAAAATCATCATACCTGTAACAAATAATAAAAGAGTTCTAGATTTCATCGTCTTTTCTTTAAAAGGGTTATTTTATACTGTGAATCAATTACAAAATACAAAGATATTAAAAGTAGATGAAAATGGCTAACTTTGCCCCGCGATAGTTTGTTAAATTCGCGGTTTTCGGGACTGGTTTAACTTATTTTGCTTTGAAAATTATCGATTTAGCGAAAGGGAAGGAGTCGAATGATCCGGTTTTAGTGCCGTCTGGAGAGCTGTTTTTTCCGGGTGGCAAGGAGTTGTTGTCGACTGGGGACACTTTTTTGCCAAGTGGGCATACCTTCGTGGCCACGGTCGGTTTTTTTGACGGGGTGCACGTGGGGCATCGCCATTTGATTGAGCAGGTGAAAGGTGAGGCATGGCGCAGGGGACTCTCCTCCGCGGTGGTCACTTTCCCGGTGCACCCGCGGGAGGTATTGCAGTCGGATTACCGCCCTTTGCTGCTCAACGAGCGCGAGGAGAAGCTGTCGCTATTGGCTTCCACGGGCGTTGATTGCTGTGTCATTCTGCCTTTTACCGAGGCTTTGTCCCAGCTTACGGCTGAGGAATTCATGCGCCGCGTGCTTAAAGAGACCCTTCGGGTGGACACCCTTTTCGTGGGGTATGACCATCGGTTCGGGCGCGATCGGGCGGAGGGATACGAGGCGTATGTTCACCACGGTGAGGTAATGGGTATGAAGGTGCTGTTGGCCAGTCGTTATCAGGTGGATGGTTTTAGCAGCGTAAGTTCATCCCGGGTCAGGAGCTTGCTGCAAAGCGGGAATGTCCAAGATGCCAACCGGTTGCTTTCGTACCGTTACACCCTTTCCGGGACGATCGTGCCAGGCAACCGGGTGGGTCGCACTATCGGCTTCCCCACCGCGAACATTCAGCTCTGTGAGCCTAACAAGGTGATACCGGCCAAAGGTGTTTACGCCGTTCGGGTTCGTTTGAAGGATAACGAGGTATACCCGGGCATGCTGTATATCGGTACCCGCCCCACGTTCAACCGGGAGAGCACGGTTAGCGTGGAGGTGAACCTGTTCAGCTTCGATGGTGACCTGTACGGGCAGTCGCTAAGCGTAGAGTTTATCGATTTCGTGCGTGGCGAAGTGAAATTCAATTCGAAAGAGGAGTTGGTCGCCCGCCTTCACCGCGACAAGGAAGAGGTAATGAAGATACTGGGTGATTGCACCTCGCTTTCCTCTTTCTGATAAAACCCTTTTCGTTCAATCCCTTTTTTACTCTAATAAATCCCCCTTTCATTTAATGCCCTTTCACAAGGGCAAACGATAAGGGAGGCTGGAGGCTTCTTGCTTTAATAAATTCCCCTTTCATTCAATGCCCTCTGGTAGGCCGCCGCGTTGCGCGCATGTTCCGCGTGCGTGGTGGCGAAGTTATGCCGCCCCGACAGATCCTCTTTAGCGCACATGAAGAGGTAGTTGTGTTCTTCCGGGTTCAGCACGCCGTCGATTGCCTTGATGGAGGGTACGCGGATGGGGCCCGGGGGCAGTCCCCCGTGCTTGTAGGTGTTGTAGGGCGACTCCACTTCCAGGTGTCGGAAAAGCACCCGCCGCAGGGTGAAGTCCCCCACCGCGAACTTCACCGTCGGGTCCGCCTCCAGGCGCATGCCCCGCTTTAACCGGTTGAGGTACAGTCCCGCTACCGTGGGGTACTCGTCGCTGTAGGTCGCCTCCTCCTCCACGATTGATGCGAGGATGGAGACCTCTACCGGGGAGAGTCCCTGCCTTTTCGCCTTCTCCTTTCTCGTCTCGTTCCAGAACCGGTCGTACTCCCGTTTCATGCGGGCCAGTAGGTCATCGATGCTCGTGTTCCAGTATACCTCGTAGCTGTTGGGGATGAACATGGCCGGGAAGGTCTCCGGGTTGAAGCCGAACTTTTCGGCTTGCCGGTTATCCCGGAAGCTTTGGAGCAGCGATAGGCTATCCACCATCAGCTGTTGTGAGAGGCGGCCTGCCAGGTTCTCGAAGACACGGATGTTGTTGAACGTCAGGTTCACGGGTGTCTGGTTGCCCGAGCGCAGCCGCCGAATCACCTCCGGCATCGTCATTCCCCCTTCAATGGCGTACCTGCCTGATTTAACGGTATTGGGGTAGTTCATCCGCTCGGCCAGGAGGTGAAAGATCTCTTCCGAGGGGATCGCTCCCTTCTCTTTCAACTGCTCGACCACCTGTTTATAATCGTTTCCCGGCTTGATATAGACATAGACCGTTTCTTCCAGCGAGATAGGCTGGAAGACCAGTCGGTAGATATAGATCCCGGTCAGCGCGGCAACCAAGAAAAGGGCAGCGATAATCCAAAGCGCCCACCGCTTGCCCCGTTTTTTAGTTTTCCCGGTTCCCATTTTCTTGTTTTTCCCCGTCTTTTCCTTGTCTTCTATTTCCCCCATGTTCCCTTTTGTTCCTTGTTTCCTGTCTCCCCTTTGTTTACCCTTTCCCCCATGCTTCCCGTCTTCTGCTTGTTTGTCGTTTCCTCTATACTTTCCATTTTTCCCTTGTTAGCCACTTCTTCCATGTTTGTCTCCCTCCCTCTGTTTCTCTTTTCTTCCCTGTTTGCCGTGCAGGAATTTGTGGCCTACACGAGATACAATTCCCTACAAGTTGATCGTGTGGCATTTACTACCAGAGGGTTTACGACTTACACGTGCAACGGTTTCCCACGGCTCCATCCCGTCTGTCCCTACGTAGCTTCTAGGGTGACAAAAATAGCGTTTAAATTCGCAATATCAAGGGAAAAAGGGGAGGCAAAAGCTGACGAACTGAAATAATCGCCTCAAATCTTCTTTTTTTCTTTGAGAAGTTGAAAACAAACTCGTATATTTGCATCCGCCTAGTATTCTTAGTCGATCAGTTAGCTTTGGAAGTGTGGGTGAGTGGCTGAAACCAGCAGTTTGCTAAACTGCCGTACGGGTGACCGTACCGGGGGTTCGAATCCCCCCGCTTCCGCGGAGCAAAAGTGCAAATAAGGGCTGTCTTTATTTTCGAGACAGCCCTTATTGTATGGTTGTGTGCCGTGCATGCGTATCATCTAGGTGGTGCAAGTCCACTATGGTAACAAAGAGTAGAGAGAAGTCAGCCGAGGACGTTGTACCGCTATCCCCACTGTGATAAACCGTATGGTACAGCAAGCTATTGCCCAAGTATTGGTTGCTATTTACAAGCCTACCTTTAGTGAGACCAGCTGAGGTTTTCGCCCTGGTAGGTCTACCCATGATGCAATTCGTCAGTGGATGTATGATTTATTTTCGTTTTCCACCTTTCTCTCTTTGAGAAAGGGCGCTTCCTGCAGCTGTCTTACTTGTAGAACTGGTTCTTTTATCGCGTAACACTTTTGATGCAGCTGTAGCGGCTTTTTTACTTGTTACTTTTTTACCCATATTACTGAAGTATTATCAATTCGAACGGCTATTCGTGAATGTGCAATTTTTGCCTTCATTGACCGAGTCACAAAAATCATTCCACAAAGTTACAAAATGAATATAATATATACAATATGTCAACTAAATATGTCAACACTATGTTTTTTCACAATATCCTGTCAGAATGTCTTTTTAGCATTGTTATAATGGTATGAAATAATGTCATGGTTGCCAAATCTAAATTAAAATCTAATATTATAATTGTGGTTTTGTAAACTAATCATTATCTTTGTATAGCGATTTAAATATACATGTAAAATGAAAAAAGTATTTGCAGAACGTTTCAAATCAGCTCGTTTAATGAAAGGCTTTTCATTACAGGATTTGGCCAATGAAATTGATGGTAAATTGTCTCGTCAAGCACTGCACCGCTATGAGAAAGGAGAGGTTATTCCCGATAATGACAAAATCAATTTACTAAGCAAAGCACTAGATGTTAACCCTGATTTCTTTTTTAGAAGCACTAAAGTGGAATTGGGTGAAATAGAATATCGCAAATTGAGCAAAATGCCCAAAAAAGAAGCTTCTATAATCAAAGAAAAAACGAAAGAATACCTCTCACGTTATTTAGAATTAGAGGAAATTTTAGGATTGGTAGTCGTGTTTGAAAACCCTCTTGAAAGCTTTGGTGTGATAACTTCTTATGAACAGGTAAATGAAGCCGCGAATGAATTGAGGAAATTCTGGAACTTAGGCGACAATGCGATATTTAATATAGTTGAACTCTTGGAAGAAAAAAGCATTAAAGTCGTTAAGTTGGATGTTGATGAAGATTTTGACGGCTTGCAAACTTTTGTGAACGGCAACATACCAGTAATTGCATATAACATTAAGAAGACCAATAAACCTGACAGAATTAGACTTACTCTTTTACACGAATTAGCTCACTTGCTTTTAACTTTTGGCGATATTACTCCAAAACAAAAAGAAACCTTGTGTTACCAGTTCGCTGGTGCAGTTTTGTTACCGGAAAAAACATTAAAAGCAGAGCTGGGCGAACATAGAAACAAATTATCAATAAATGAGTTAGGTAATATCAAAAAACAATATGGTATTTCCATGCAAGCTATCGTTATGAGAGCCAGAGACTGTGGTATCATCAATGAACACTACACTAAACAATTCTTTTTCTTAATAAATCAGATGAATTGGAAGGTTGACGAACCAGCCGAATATTATGGTGTTGAAGGCTCAAATCGTTTTGAACAACTATTATTCAGAGCGTTGATTGAGGGACAAATCTCAATGTCAAAGGCAGCCTCATTGAACAACCAAACTTTGGCTGATTTTAGAAAGGAATATCAATTGGCGTTTTAGTTACATAATCTTGCGATTTCAAGTAATGAAACGGAAGCTTTAACACCAAGAGAAGCGATGTCTAAATTAAATCAACTTGTAGCTTCTGATTTTCTTTTTCGAAACAATCAAAAATTGGTTGGGGAAATTGAAACACGTTTGAAAAAATGGTCGCAAAATTGATACTAGTTTTGCATATTGGCCCATGAAAGTTTAATCCAAGCTTATCCGAGACCCTGAGCTATACCTAAGGGTCTCAAATATACGGTTTTAGGAGTTTTGCCCAGAGCTTGTAACCTTTTTTGTTGAGGTGCAGGCCGTCATTCGTGAGATCCCGCCTTAGTGCATTACTCTTTTTATCTAAAAAATGGTCGTAGAGCTCTATATAAGTGATATTGGGCTGTTCCTCGGCCATCTCTTTTATCAGGTTGTTGAGTTTAGCCACATCTTCACTTCGTCCGGTTAATCCCCTGTATCTGTTGTACGATTCATCCACGGGAAGCAGGCTCTGCAGGTAAATTTTGGTGTTGGGACTCATCCTTCCGATATACTCCGTCAGGTAACGGATGTTGGTCGCAACCTCCTCTATGGGAATGCCATCCGCTATATCGTTTATGCCGATCATGATAAAGAGCTTACCCGGTTTACCCGTGACTATTTCATCCGACCTGTAGAGCAGTCCGTAACTGCTGTCGCCACTAATTCCCCGGTTGACGATTCTCTGCTTCAGTTTCGGGAAATAGCTGTTCCACTCTTTGCCTCCCTCCGTGAGGCTGTTGCCACACATCACGATATCATTGGAGGTTATGGGCTCTTCGGCTGCAAATTCATTGATACGTTCGCTGTAGCATCGCGAAAAACGCTGAAGCCGCTCTTCGCTATCAGCGGCAGCGCTGACGATATTGGTTACGATGGCATTCAGCCGTATCGTGGAGGTGGAGTCTTTCGGGTGCACCCGATTGGTCAGCAATACAACCGCCATATCCTCCTGGGGATCAATGCAGATAGAGGTGCCCGTGTAGCCGGTATGCCCGTAGGCAAGCCGCGACGTGAGGTTGCCCAGGTTCGACGAGTAGGCCGAATAGCTGTCCCAGCCGAGCGTGCGGCCAAACTCTTCGTAACCTCTCGGGATGGTAGTAAAAGCACGCACGGTGGCGGGTGATAAGAGCTGCACCCCACGAAACTTGCCGCCATTTAACAGCATGGTCGCGATAGCGGCCACCTCTTCCGCGGAGGAGAAGAGTCCCGCATTGCCTGAATTGCCCAGGTTAAGCCTTCTCGCCAACGGGTCATGCACTTCACCCAGCAGTGCCTCGCCATTCTCCTGAACTTCGGTCGGGGCAATTTGGGCATACTTCTCCCGCGGAGGCAGAAAGCCGGTATTTTGTAGACCCATGGGTCGATAAATGTTTTCTGTCGTGTATTCCGATAGCGACATAGCGGTCACTTTTTCCACGATATACTGCAGTGTGATGAAATTGAGGCAGCTATACCGCATCGTTTCACCCGGTTCACTCCCCCTTTCGCAGTTAGCGATGTAGTGATACAGCCTGGCTGGCGGGCTGATTGTCGTGTCGCTGTTTAAGACTTGTTGGACCGGCGCGTAGGCGGGAAGTCCCGACGTGTGCGTAAGGAGGTGTCGGATGGTAATCCGGTCATCCTTGGACCATTCAGGCAGATAGCGCTGCACCCGATCTTGCAGCAGGATTTCACCCCGTTCCAGCAGTTGCATAATGGTGATGCCCGCGCCGAGGGGTTTGGAAAGGGAGGCTAGGTCAAAAATGGTCTCTTCTACCATCGGTTCCACGGATGGCACAACGCGTTTATTACCATAAGCTTGTAGATATGCCAGCTTGTCGTGTCTCACCACGGCCAGCACCGCGCCCGGTATCTGCCGATCCTCTATTGCCTGCTCGATCACCCTGTCCGCACGTTGTAGTACAAATCGGTTCAGTCCCACCTGTTCGGGGGAACTTCTCTCCAAAAGGGTGTTCTGTTGCGCGTTCAGCTCAATGACATTTAGTGTCAGAGGTAAAAGGAGCAGAAGCAACCGCCATTTTTGATTGCATCTCATTTTCATTGTTTATTATTATTTCAGACGGTTTTACGGCAGTTGTGCCGTCCTCGGTTTTATATCTGAACCGCCTGTTCTGTTATCTTTTCAAATGAAGTCGATAGGTTCAGTATATTTTATCTACAACTATGATATTCAATCAGGCCCTGCATGGGCTCCTGGAGAATACGCCCCAGGGTAACATGCTCTTTTTCACAGGCGCTCTCTAGCGGTTGTTGAAAATAATGGGCGACGGATCCCACGAAATGCACCTGATGGAGGCTCCAGTTCGGGTACTGTTTTACATTGCGGATCAGGAAAAGGCTGAATGCCTCTTCAACCAGTCTGTATACCTCATCAATATGCAGATGATTAGCCATAAATGGGGCGAATGAGGCGAGGTAGCGGTTCGGGTTTGGCTTTTTATAGACACGATCCAGAATGTCGGCGGTAGAAGTGTTGTACTGCTCCAAAAACTTCTCCTTTAACCCCTTAGGCATCTGGTTTTTTAGCACCGCCCCTAAAAACTGCTTACCCAGTACGGCCCCGCTACCCTCATCACCCAGTATATACCCAAGCGGAGATATATTCATATCGATATCTTTGCCGTTGTAACTGCAGGAGTTGGCTCCCGTGCCCAATATGCAGGCTATTCCGGCTTGATGACCGCAAAGCGCGCGGGCGGCACCCAGCATATCGGAATGGATAGCCACGGATTGAGCCACGAGGAGCTTGTTGAGCGCATCTCCCACGACAGGTGACTTCTCGGGTGTGCAGCCGGCACCATAGAAGTGGACGGAAGCATATTTAATGGTAGGGATATTGGGTCTAAGTTCCCTGTTGAGTATCTCCACGATCTGCCCGGTATCCATGAAAAAGGGGTTCAGTCCCTCGGTGCGTACATTCGCTACCGTTGTGCCATCGCTTTTGATGGCCGCCCAGTCTGTTTTCGTTGAGCCGCTGTCGGCAATAAGTATGTTGTAGTTCATATCGTTAGTTTTACGGGAAATAGGGTGTTATCCCTACGGAGATTCGTGAAATGAAAAAATATTTCGGTTATTGGTTGTACAAAAAACAGGGAATTAACCTATAAAAGTTCGTGAAATGAGAAATATCTCAATGATACAAAAAATAGGGGATGACCCTGTTGCGATACGCCAAAATATCTTTATTCCAATAATCTTTGATATCACTCCATCGGTAGTTTTCGCTGAAGCGCAAACGGATGGTGTTGCTACCGGTCACCTTGTCGAACATGTTGAAGCGATGCTTGGTTTCATCGCTAAATATGGGATGATCGGGTGCCTGTTTGTAGAGCTCCTCCATCACGATAAACTGTATGGGACTGAGGGGGGCATAGCGCGGGTTGGTAAAATGTACCTGTACTCCCTGGAGATGCTTACCCACTCCCACGCTGTAGAATGGGCGGTAATGCAAGGGGCGGAATATCACTCCCGGTATCTGGCGTGCGTTTAGCGCTTCCGCCAGTAGTTCCGCGTCGATCCATTCGGCACCGAACAGTTCAAACGGCATGGTATATCCTACGCCGATTGAGACAATTCCCAGCTCGCCAAGAATACCCGATACCGGGTAGAAAAGCGCTGTCGATGGATGTGGAATATGGGGTGAGGGTGCTACCCACGGGAGTTTGGTGTCTTCAAATATCATGTTGCGTGACCAGCCCTGCATTTTTATAACCGTGAGCTGACAGGGGGTACTGATCAGTCCCTCCTCGTTTAGGTATAGCGCCAGCTCACCACAGGTGAGTCCATACACGTAGGGAATGGGATATTGACTTACAAAGGATATGAAGTCGGGTTCAACCAGGTTCCCCTCCATACGGATACCACCAAGTGGGTTGGGACGGTCAAGCACCACGAAAGGGATCCCGGCTTCACCCGCGGCCTCCATGGCCAGTCCCATTGTGCTGATGTAGGTAAATGAGCGAGAACCTATATCCTGTATATCATACACCAGTACATCTACCCCCTCTAACATGTCAGGGGTAGGTTTGCGGGTTTTGCCATATAGGGAGTAGACCGGCACACCTGTTTTGCCGTCTATCGCCGTGTCTACCTTGTCACCGGCATGTGCATCGCCCCGCACACCATGCTCCGGGCCATAAAGTGCCACCAGTTGCACGCCGGGCGCCTCGTGTAAGATATCTATGGTGGATTGTAGCCGACTATCTATCCCCGTGGGGTTGGTGATCAGTCCCACCCGTTTACCCTGTAAAACATCAAAGTCACGGTCACGCAACACCTCTATCCCCGTTTTGACAATGGGCTGCGAGAAGATAGGGGTCATGGTGACAGCCCATATAATTGTTATAAAAAACAATGTCTCTTTTTTTTTCATACTTTTATTGCGTTATTGAGCTTTCGCATTTTTTTTACTGTTCTTGCTTTCAGGACGAAGACCTCATAATCTTTTACGGGGACACATCCTGCGAAGATTGCGTTAAAAAAGAAAAGCTGTTTGAGCGTAAGCGAGTTTTTTTCTTTTAGCAAGCAAGCAGCAGATGGGTCGGAAAAGTTATGCCAGTCGAGCTTGAAAGCAAAAACAATTAGGCGTTAAAAATCACTCTCCATTTTTTTTCGCAACGCCATATTTTGGATCAACCTTGATAATGGCAGTCCCGATGATGGTGGCGAGACAGCATGCTATTACAAACCAGAAGAAGTTAATGTAACCCAGCGCTTCCTGAATATAACCGGCCACCATTCCCGGCAACATCATGCTGAGGGCCATAAAGCCCGTGCATAGGGCGTAGTGTGCGGTTTGACTTTGCCCTTGCGCGAAATAGATCATAAACAGCATATAGGCGGTGAAGCCAAAACCGTAACCAAACTGGTCGATAACGATGCAGGTGCTGATAACGGCCATGCTGGTAGGCTGGGCAATGGCCAGGTAGAGATAGAGTGCGCAAGGTACCATAATACAGAAAGCCATGGGCCACAACCACTTTTTCAATCCCCCTTTCGATGCGGCAAAGCCCCCGATAATTCCTCCCAGTGTAAGGCCAATAATGCCATACGTGCCATATGCCAGCCCCACCTGTTGCGTTGATAGCCCCAGTCCACCCACCTCTATGGAATCTAGCAAAAAGGGATTGATCATCTTGACGATAAATGCTTCCGGAAGCCGGAAGGTGAGCATGAAAATAATGGCCGGTATTACCTGTTTCTTTTTGAAAAAGGTGACAAACGTTCCAAGAAACTCCTTCATGATCTCCCCGAAAGTGCGCTGCTCGCTTCGATCCATATCTTTCGCGGCGTGAGGCAGCATCTGTTTGTGGTATATCGCCAGAAGCAGGAAGAAAATCGCGAGAATGATAAAGGTGATGTTCCAGGAGCGCTCGATGCTGCCGGAAGATTTCTCGATGGAGCCGGCTATAATGACTAGGATTCCTTGTCCAAACACGGTCGCGGCACGATAGAAGGTACTTCGTATACCCACGAATTTCGCCTGGTTCACCTCATCCAGCCCCAGCATATAGAAGCCGTCAGCCGCGATATCGTGCGTGGCGGAGGAGAAGGCCAGCAGCCAAAAGAATGCCAGCGTCAGCTGAAAGAAGTAGGGTGCGGGTATGCTAAACGCCACTCCTGCAAAAGCTACCGCTATGATGCTCTGCATGGTGATAATCCACCATCGCTTGGTTTTAAAGAGATCCACGATGGGGCTCCAGAACGGTTTTATAACCCAAGGCAGGTAGAGCCAACTGGTGTACAGCGCGATCTCGGCATTGCCTATCCCCAGCTTTTTATACATGATCACCGAAATGGTCATGACTGCCACGTAGGGTATCCCCTCTGCAAAATAGAGGGTGGGTATCCATGCCCATGGAGAGCGTTTTTGTTGCTTAATGTTCGTCATGCTGATAAAGTTTTGTTACGTCCGTGCCAGGGTAGTAGTGCGAAAGAATCTCCCGGTAGCTATATCCCTTTTCTCCCATTACTGCAGCCCCTATCTGGCAAAGTCCCACGCCATGTCCCCATCCGGCACCATGCAGCGTAAAGCGTTCGGGGTTCTCTTTCGCTCCCTCCGTATGCACCGTGAATGCCGACGAGTAGAGGTGACTTTCCGACAGGGTCCGGCGTATTTCCAGTTCCTTGCCAATTACCACCTCACCCTTAGTGCCTGTAATACGCAATCGCGATATCCTGGAGGAGGGGCCGCGTGTAAGCGGTTCGAGGGCTGTGATTTGCCCGAGATCCTTACCCAGCTTCTTTCTCACCAACTCGGAGAGCTCTTCTGCTGAATAGCTCACCTGCCACCGGTAAAAATCGGTCGTGGTGCGGTCGTAGAAGTTGAGGACCTGATCCAGGATGTTTGGGTCTTGGGTATCGCAAAAACTCTCCGGGTGGCCTTCAATAAAGGTTATCGCATCCTCCTCGTTAGAGTAGTCGGCCGTCTTAGAGTAGTCGGCTGTCTTATAGTGTTCACTTGTCTGAGCGTGTTCGCTTGTCTTAGAGCATTCAGCTGTTCCAGAGTAGTCTACCGTAGCATCGTTTTCTGCATCACGTACCGATAGCAGGTAGGGAAACTGTTTATCTTCCCAGCAGGTGGCAAACCGTTCGAGTACCCCCCCGCAACATTTATGAAAACGGGTATCGGCCAATTTGCCCTCATAGGTAAGCACTTCTCCGAGCGTTTCTGTTACGGCTATTTTGGCTTTTTCGGTTATCTCCCGCGAGATGCCTTGATAGCGCTGGCAATGGTCGTCGGCACAGACGTTAAATTGCGTATGGTCATCCTTGTCGTACCACTTGATCATATCCCCCTCTTCGGCCAACGTGGCGACTGCCGTTCCGGGCAGCTGGTTAAAACCTTCAAGCTGTGCCAACACCCAGCTGCGTGAAATAACGGCATGTGCCTTAAGGAGGGACATGTTGGCCGTGCTCTTCATTTCGGAGGAGATAACGCTTAAAAGGTAGGACTCCACGTCTATCCGATTGATCACGTGCAGTAGCTGAGGCTCTCTGTCCGAAATGATCAGCTTTAACGACCCGTTGAAAGTCTGATGCTCTTTCTGCTCCCAGTGAAAATGTACGCCGATGGTTACATCGTGTATGGTGAAGCTGTCGTGTGGCAAAACGGGCTGAAACTCCAAAGCCCCTTCTGTTAGTTCTGTCGCCTTAAACCGATGCTTGCCGGTGATGGTTGTTCCGTCACGTCCCTTGAAATCACCGTGAAAATCGATGGTGACCTCCGGTGCGGTGAGTATGCCTACCGATATGGTTGGAATCATATTGTTGGTTTTATCTTTTAAGAAACTCTAATAGCCGGTTGAACCTATCGGCAGGAAGAGAGACCTCCTCCATAAGTTGCATCCAGAGGGTGCCCGTTATTCGGGAGTAGTCCTCCGGGCGGGGCAGTACGGCAATACCCGACATATCGATTACCCCGGGTGAAGAGAGGAACTGCTCATCCCCTTCCCGAAAATAGCACTCCGGCCGGTGCTTACTTCTCAGAATGATCCAGAGCCGCCACCTTTTCGCTTCGGTATGCCTGATCACCAGGTTTAGCTGGTCGTCGCCCACTTTAATCTCCTTCAGGCCATCGGTCAATAGCGACCATAGGGAGCAGAGTGCGCTGATTGAATTCGCCTGCAGCAACAGTACGGTGCGGGGTTGTTCCTCCATCAGCATGATCGAACCGCCGTTTCGCTCTATCACGGGAGCTTTAGCGTGCTGCTCCATTAGCGGCAGCACACCCTGTGGCCCGGCTTGAAAGTGGAAGTGATCGGGAGCCGAGGCACCACAGGTAGCCCCATTGAAGTAGACATCCAGCCAACCCGAAAAAAGTTCTGCCAGACGGGCCATATCTTCAATGCGGTCGTGAATGGTTTTTTGAGAACTGTTCTGCCCTCCGTTTTGTTCCCTTTTCGACCCGTTCTCCTTTTCACCCCCCATTAATCGTTGGGGAATATGGTCGATACTCGGGATGACAAAATGCCTGTCAACAATGGGGAACGGGTTGGTTAAGACGATATACCTGCCTAAGAGAAGCAATCCCTTCTGTTCCGCGGGTAGGTTGTGCCTGCATAAAAAGCAGGGGCGGGCGGCAATGCTTTCGCGGTCGGTCTTGGCAGTCGAAGAGACGATACGTGCCGGGTTGTGTTGCGCTTTGAAAGTGATATTGTTTACAGAGATATCTTTGGTGAGCAGCTGCTGCAAATCGCCGTACCCCTTTTTCATCAGTGGCCAGTTGGTCGTCTGTTCGCACCAGAGAGCGTCTAATAACCCTTTTACACTCTTGTCCTCCATAGCTCCTAACTGTTCTTCTTCAGTCTTGCCTGCAGTTCCCATGTCCGCAGGCTATCTTTATAAAAGTTGTTGGCATTTACCTTGTTGATATCGAGGTCGGCATCGGAGTTGTCCTCCCAACGGCGACAGAGGTAGACGACATCGTAGATGCGACCGATTTTGTAGTCGCGTGTAAATGCCAGTCCCACCGCGTAATCTTCGCCATAGCTGGTGTTGGGAAGCTGTATTTCGCGAAGAAGGGGGGTATAGAAGGCACGGGGAGCACCCAGCCCGTTGATA
Organism: Bacteroidales bacterium; assembly: GCA_012838585.1. Classification (GTDB taxonomy): domain Bacteria; phylum Bacteroidota; class Bacteroidia; order Bacteroidales; family Dysgonomonadaceae; genus Proteiniphilum. The sequence goes on along the minus strand of DUPB01000013.1, from coordinate 9,823 downwards.
CGGAGCGCGTTGTTCCTGCCGTTATCGGGTGTCCACTCCTTATGGTCGATAACACCGGGTGGGATCTCCTCCAGGTTGAAATTGGTCATCCTGTAGGTCCCGACCACCATCGCGCACCTCTCCTGGTGGAAGAGCTGTACAATTTTCTCCAGCGTGTCGGTGCCGCTATAAAGGTCGTCCGAGTCGAGCTGAATGGCAAAACGTCCGCAATGTTCGTTCATAATGGCGTAGTTCCAGCACCCACCGATCCCCAGGTCGTGACGGTCGGGGCGCAGCACGATCAAGTTCTCATGTTCACCGCTTAACCGCTTCAGCTCCTCGTACGTACCATCAGTGGAGTGGTTGTCGGTCACGATAACGTTAAAGGGAAACGAGGTCTTCTGTTTCACAGCCGACAGCACCGCGTCGGTAATGGTTTTGATTCGATTCCTTACAGGTATTATAACACTCGCTTCTACCGGGAAGTTGTGTGGCGCATCAAGGTCGATCGTTTGAGGCTTCTTCGTAAGCAGGGCGCCAATGCGTTTCAGGTGAGCGGTACATGCCTGTTCCATTTCGATCTGCACCGCCCTGTTTTTGGGATCTACGTAGTCGAACAGCTTTTTGCCGCTCGCCCTCAAATCTGTTTCTGCCTCCGTGTATAGATGTTCAGTGATGCGTACTATTTGTCCAAGTTCCGAAAGGTGCAGACGCAGGTCATAGATAGCGGCATGCTGGTAGTCACGCTCCATCCGAGCTACAGCCTGTTTAAAGCGGTCGGAGGGCATCAGGATCAGCGCGCCAAAGTCGAAATCATCCCTCAATGCACCCTGTTGATAGTTGATGGTGGGGTGCGACTTAAGCTGATTATCCACCTTTTTGTATCTGTCGGCATAGAGCAGCGTGGCAGCAGTTTGCCTGGCTACACCTATCCAGCGCTCCAAAGCGAGGTAGCCCAGTTCCACGTCACAGTTTTTTATCTGTAGTAAAAGATAGGGCGAAGCCACCTTTTCCACCACCTTTTTTATCGCTTCGGTGGAGTAGGGAGTGCTCTCCATCTCGACTATATTCGCGAATCCTGGTTTGGTACGTGGTAGCTTGGCGCTGCCTTTCACCACGAATATATCGACAATGGATTTCTGTAAGTTACTCATCATATCGTTGTTTTAAGTTATCTCGCCGTTAAAAAAGTCAGCAGCTCATTCACTTTCTCTGGGGCTTTTTTTCAACGAGCGTTCTTTGTTATCTCTTCGTTAAAATAGTCAGTAGCTCATTCATCCGTTACGACAGCTATAATGGGGATAGACTTTTTCACCTATTTCTTTTCCACAAGCGATGACGGATCGCTCTCTGTATTATCCCTGTTTAGCGTGGTTACGCAATAGTACCCGGGAGCATTCACAGTAATGGATGAGTTCTTGGTGATATCCAGCACAACGCCCTCTTTCTTGATATCGGGAAAATGGTAGACAACAGACCTCACGTCTCCCGATTTGCTCCAGGAGAGCTGGTTGTTGCTGATTATCACGTTTTGGGGTTTCACGGGAGCGGGCGCCACCTCCCTGCCAAGAAATGGAATAACCGCTTTCTCTTTGTATATGGTTGCCAATTTGTCGGTTATGCCTATCTTGTTCAAGAGCAGATAGCGGGCACTGTAGAGGGCATTCCCTTTTACCTTCTTGTTCTTACTGGTTAAATTAAACTGCTTCTCCAGCTCGGTGGTAAGTTGAAAGGCAGCTGGTTGTGAGGAGTCGCCAAACTTATAGAAGCCATGTCCCACCATCACGTCCGCTTTGTAGTTATATTGCGTCCACCAGCTTAACCGGAGTTGAAAGTCGTTATACTGGTTCCCTATCTCCTGATAGAGCTGTGGCATAACCACGTCAATCCAACCCTCTTTGCACCACTTGGCTACATCGGCAAACAGGGTGTTTAAACTGTAATCGGGATTGGACGCGGGCGATATCGTGAAAACGACCTCCGGCTTTGTCGCTACGATCACATCGTGAACAGCTTTTATGGCCAGGTCCACGTTGTTGCGTCTGAAGTCTTCTATTTTGGAGAACTGGGCCCCATATTTCTCAAAATCACCTGCATCGGAGATCATCGTGCCGGCGGCGGAGGGGGCAGGGTAGAAGTAGTCATCAAAATGGATGCCGTCCACATCATACTTGGTGATCACATCCTTGACGATATCTGCCAATCGTTTACGCACTTCGGGGATGGCTGGGTTGTAGATTTGGATTTTCTCATGGCTTATCACCCACTCAGGTTGAACCGAAGGGTGAAGGTCGGGATAGGGATTGCCGCTATTTGCCCTCGTGGCAATGCGGAACGGGTTCATCCAGGCATGAAACTCCATATCGCGCTTATGCGCCTCATCAATCATGAATCGTAACACGTCGTAACCCGGATCTTTTCCTCTCGTGCCGGTGATGGATGCACTCCATGGCTCGTAGGGGGAGTTGTAGAAGGCATCTCCCATGGGTTTGACTTGAACGATTACGGCGTTGATGTTCAATTTCTTGAATTCGTCCAGGTACTGCGTGTAGTGCCTTTTTTGCGACTCCACATCATATTTGCTCATCGGCCAGTCCAACCCCCACGCCGTGGTGACCCATACCGAGCGCATCTCTTTCTTGGGGAAGATGAGCGATGTTTCCGAGGGGATGTCCGGATCGGGATCTGTATCCGGCGTATCAATATCGGGGATATCGCTTTCGCAAGAGGCGACCGCGATTAAAACCGATATGATCCCAAAAAGGAAAGGTAACTTGAATCGATGCATGTCGGTCTCAATTATCTATTGTATAAAAATACCTTTGTCGGTTCATAAAAAGACCGACAAAGGTATCTGTTTTAGGGGAGAAGAAAAACTATTCATCCAGCTCTTTTCTTGGAATTTCAATCAGTGCAAATCCCGCGTTGTTAGATGCGGTATAGAGCAACAGCGAGATATCCTCTCCTTGATTGTTTTTGATTACCTTATATCCGGTTTGTGTACCGGGGGCCGTGTTTACACCTCCTCCTATCGAGTATTGAAATATCGGCAATTTACTTCCCTCCTCGAACAGTGTCAACGCTTCAACCGTGTTGTTTCCCTTCGTGATATCGTAGACATACAGCACGGCATTGCCCGAGTAACGGGGAGCGGTAGTCAATATCAGGTACCTTTCATTGTTGAACGTGAATACCCTGGCATCCGCTCCCTGTTTGGGCGTGGCATCGGCACCCATCGTGTGCAGCAGCGTGCCATCTTTATTGACCACGTAGATAGGTCCGTCATACCCGGTTAAGATATAGTCATCCGTATCTTCCACCCGGTTCATGCTCATGCAGAAAGAGACACCTGGTTGAGTCGGCAGCACTTTCACATCGGTGATCTCGGTAAAGTTTGAAACGGTAAGCCGGGTAATTTCAGTCACCCTGTTATCTCCGAAAAACATATAGCCGTTACCGTTCTCATCGAGGGTTGCAGACATGTTGTCCCCGTGGCGGGCACCTGAACCGGGGATGTTGACGGGGTCGGCGTTAAAGATGACGGTAGGCTCCGCTGCCGGGTCGCTTCCCCAGTGGTACACTTTCATGCCATATAGGCCGGAAAGGTTGGCTATGTAGGTGTGGCCTTTAAATTTAGCCCCCACGTTTACAGGGAATGTTCCTCCGGCTACGCCGGTGAGGTTAAGGTTGATGCGGTTGATCTCGTTGTTTTTCAAATCGTTCACGCTAAGAAGATGCGATCCGCCTTCAGCCCGCGTAACGATTAACACGTGTTCGCCATCGAAACCTGAACCCCTGGTCAAGTTGGACACGAAGGTGGGATATGCCGGATTTCCAAGATCGTTACCCGAGTAGTCATAGAATTCCGCTTTACTAAAGTCCGCGCCAAAAACAGGTACGTTGAGGCGGAGGGTAACGAAATACTCTCTGAAACGTGGTCCATTAACCACTTTCAGCACGATGGTCTTGGCATCTTTGCCCTCCTCGAAGTCAAATTGGAGCACGTCACTTTCCAGTTTTGCCCCCTCCGACATGGTTGCTTCAACCCGAATCGCTGAAACATTTGTTTCCGGGTCTACCCTGGGGAACCATACCGTCTTTTTATCTTCATCAATCCTCCCCTCGATAATTGTCTTGCCATCGGCACCTGCATTCATTATCTTGATCGACTTCAGTACAACCTCATAGGGGGACTCCACGTTTTCCGGGAAATCCTCTTCGCAAGATGTAAAGAGCGATAGTGAAAAGAGGGCCATCAAAACCAATAGTATATATGCTGTCTTTTTCATATGATTAAAACTATTATTTTCAAAGGTATCATATGGAACTCGCTTTTTATCATGTTCTTGTGTGAGAACAGTTATCATGCTCGTTTCATACGATTATTTTTTTATTATTAATTCTGAGGCCACCCTTCGGTCTGTTGAAGCTTGTAGCCCTTGCTTTCGTAGTCATCCATCTGGGTTTTCCCTACCGGCGCCAGGTATGGGTTAATATTCACCTCGTTTAAAAATGGTTGTCTGCCCGTGGTTATAGAGCTTCGATAGAACCCCTTCATATTCGCGTTGTTATCCCCACTGTAGGTGGTGAATTTGCCCGTCAGGTCGGCGACCGAGAATTTCCCGGCATTCGCTGCCGTTAATTCCTTTTTCAACTCGCTCGGGAAATTCACCCATCCGCCGCACAATATATCCCACCTCTTGTCGGTATCCATGTATTCAAGCTTGTGCCACCGTTTCAGATCGGCGATACGTGAATATTCGAAGGCGAACTCCATGCGCCGCTCTCTGCGGATCTCCCAAATCAGTGGCGACACATCGGCATCCCTTACCGGGTCATCGGGAATAGCATCTAAACGTAGGGCGGCAGTTTTTGTTACACCCATGGCCTCTGCTTCTGGGGCGATGGGGCGGTTACGAAGTTTATTGATCGTTTTGTCAATATCCGCCTGCGTGACAGCCTGCCCACCCAGTGTTGCCAGCTCAGCTTTGGCTTCAATCCAGTTCAGCAGCACTTCCGCATAGCGCAGTACGGGGTAGTCTGTAATGTTTTTGCTACTGGTAAACACTTCGGGGGGTGAATTCCCTGCCTCTACCGATTTTGCCACGCTGCGGGGTAAAAACTTGTTGATATACCAGAACGAACCCTTGTTTCTCGGGGATGGCTTGTCATAGAACGTTGCTTCCAACCGGGGGTCGCGTGTCTTGATCATGTTGGACAGCTCAAAATTGTTGGCACTTGCTACCGTTGAGTTTTGCCACACCTCTCCATCGTTGCAGATGAACGATTTAATCAGGCTGGCAGTAGGGCCAAAGTTCACCGATTCCGACAGGTTGTTGTAGGAGGCAACGCAGTGCGTGATCCCGACTGCTTGGTCATAGTGGCGGTACAACAATACATCCTTGTTGCCTGCCAGGTTCTCGGAAATAAAGAGAGAGCGGAATTCAGAGACGATGTCATAGCTTTTGCCCATCACGTAGTCGCCTGCAAGAATGGCTAGGTTGAAAAACTTCTGTGCCCGGCTGTTGTTTTTGTAGTAATATTTTTGCCAGGAAGCTTCCGACAGGGCAATTCTGGTGATAAAACCGGCCACGATATCTCTGTTCACATTCATGGCACCATCGTTTACCCTTACATTTTCAAAAGCATACACCAGGTCGTCATATACCGCGTCCATCACCTCATCGCGGGGTGTACGGGGTTTGTACAGTCCATCCAGATCGGTGTCTGCCACCACATGATCGTAATAAGGTACATCTCCATAGGTCTCTACCAGGTCACTGTAGCGCATTGCCCTGAAGAAGCGTCCTATGCCGGTCCAATGGTTATATTGCTCGGCTGTGAGCGTCCCTTTCATCTTGTTTTCAATGCGATCGAGCATGATATTGATCGAGCGCAGTGTCTCCATGCCCCAAATCTGACTGGCAGGAACGGAGCGGGTGAAGTTCGGTTGTGTCCCGTTATGCACCACGTCATCGCTAAAGGTGTAGCCCATAAGCGGTGCCGAAGCGTTGCTCCATCCCTGGCCATATCCAAAAAAGAAGGTGGTGTAATACTTGTTGGCGTACAACCTAACGTTCTCTTCGCTGTTCCATGCTGTTTCATCGTTCTCTTTCGTGAGCGGTGGCCTGTCCAGGAAGTCCTCGCATCCTGTAATTATGGGTAACAGTGCAAGAATGGCTACTATTATATATCTATTGTACTTCATATTCATATCTTTTTATAATTATAGACTAACTTGTACTCCCACCGATGCTGATTTAAAGGTTGGGTTAGAGGTACCTGTTCTCCCGAGGTTATAGTTTCCACTAGGTCTCAACATTGAATGACCGGAGATAGCTTCCGGATCGATAGGCAAACCCCTCAGTTTGTCGAATGTAATCATATTCTCCAAGGAGAGGTAGATTCTGGCATTAGAGAGGTGCGCGAAATTCAAAAAGCTTTTCGGCAAGGTGTATCCCAGCGTGATGTTTTTGATCTTCAGGTAGGCCATGTTGAGCAGGTAGCGGGTTTGTGGTCTCATCACGAAACCGCTGTTTGACCCACTCAAGTTCCATGCACGCGGGTAGAAGGCATCGGTCCTGTCTTTTTTCCAGAAGTTCGAGGCAATGGCTTGTGGCATAGCACCATCTTTAACGTGGTAGCCGGGTATGGCCAGTTGTCCAGCGCCCCATATTTTCCTTTTACCTACACCCTGAAAGAAGACAGAGGCGTCAAATCCTTTGTAGTCGGCACCCAATCGCAGCCCGAACTCATACCTGGGGGTGATGTTCCCTATGACTACCTGGTCGCCCGGGTCGCCAAAGGTGTTTTTCCCGGGAGTGATGTAGCCATCTCCATTGATGTCGACGAACTTAACATCTCCGGGGGATATCAGCAGTGTTTGGTTCCCATCTTCAAACCAGGTTTGATAAATGGGGTTATTCCCCGCCAGCATGTTGGTGCGTTTGGCGATACCTTCCCATATAATGGTGGTCTGTATGAAATTGCCGTCCGCGTCATACAGGAAGTCATCCTCCTGGTAGAGGCGGTCGGTTACGTAGCCGTAGATGTCTCCATACCGTTTCCCCGTGACAAAGGTGTTGTGGATCAACCTGTTTTCCGGGTCTATATTCCAGTCGGCCGCTTTGGTGATATGAGTCACCGCGTCATGCAGGTTGGCCTTAATGTTGATGCCGATTCCGTTATCAAAGCGGTGTGCGAAGTCAGCCGCTATCTCCCAACCTTTGGTACGAAGTTCCCCGTAATTCCCCTGAGGGGCTCCGGCACCATAGGTAGCGGGCAGTGCCTGACCGGCGATAATCATGTTTTTGGTATCTCTTTGGTACCATTCGAAGACGAAACCCAGCCTGTTCTTGAAGAAGCGCAGGTCGACACCCAGGTTCAGCGTCTCGATATCCTGCCAGGTGATGCCGGCTGAAATGGGGTTTGGGGTTCCCATCTGGAAATATTGCTTCCCGTCGGCCGTGAGCCAGTTGTTCTTTTCGATATCCATCATGGCCAGGTAGAGCGTGTTGGATACCGACTGGTCGCCTATGCTACCCCATGATCCGCGCAGTTTGACAAAGCTCAAGATGGGCTGTAGCGGCTCCATGAACGATTCGTTCGAGATCACCCAGCCTCCCGAGAAGGAGGGGTACCATTTCCAGCGCAGGTGAGCGGGGAATTTTGATGTCGCATCGTGCCGCAAGTTGGCTTCCAGCAGGTATTTGTCTCTGAAAGAGTAGTTGATACGTCCAAAAAAACCTACCTGTGAGTTCCAGTTCGTATCGCCCCCTACCGTTTCGGTGCCTACCGCGAAGTTGAACTGGGGATTCAGTTCGTTGATCAAGTCGGTTTTATTTGACCAGTGCGAGTCCCATTCGTAGCTTTCTATGTTGGCACCCAGCATGAATTTAAACCGATGGGCATCTGCCAGGGATAGCTGATAGTTGGTTACCGCGTTAAAGGTGTGTTTCGCGGAAACAAACGTCGATTTATAATAGTAGCTGGCGGCTTTGTTTTTTATTGTTTCCACCGGGAATTGATATGCCTCCATGCCCCCTTCATCGGTAATGTTTCCTTCTTCATCAACATAGATGGGGTTGCCGTTTTCATCTTTGCGTAGAACAGGTGTATACCAGGGTCTTCGTGCGGTATAGGTCGGCGTTGATCTGGTTACCTGATTCAGTTGAGAGCTGTAAGCATAATCGGCAACGAAGTTCCAGTTGCTTGTAAAGTCTATCGTGGTTCCCAAAGAGAGGTTCACGTACTGTCTGGAATCTTTAGCGGTATGGGCCTGTTTTGTATCGTGGTAAGGATCACTCAGTATCTCCCCATCTTCAAGGACGCCTGTCGGGAACAGACGACTCCACCGGTAGAGGTAGAGCCAGGGGTCGGAAATAAAGCCGAAAATCGAGTTGGGGTATCGTTTTTCCGCGTTGGTATACATGGCACCTCCCCTAAGTGTCAGGAAATCGGCAATCTTGGTCGAGAGGCTAAGGTTCCCGTTCAACCTGTTAAAATCGTCATACTTGGCCGGCTTCATCATCCCCTCTTGTCCCAGATACCCTATACTCATCGTGTAGGTTGTTTCGGAACGTTTCCCGCTCACGGAGAGGTTATGCGTTTGGGTAAATGCCGAGTTTTTGACCATGGTTTCAACCGGATCGTAAATCCTGTAACCATATTTGTCTTTACCATCGTAGATCCAGTCGCGTCCGTAAACAACGGGATCATTATTTTTCACCGTACTGCCATATTTCTCCTGCCACTCTTTTATCTTCTCGAAACTCTCTCTGCTTACACGCCAAAAACCACCGGCGGGACCACTCTGCTTCATGTTTTCATGGGCCTCCAGCGTGTATTCCAATCCATCTATCCCGGCAATCTCGATTTTTTTGAATGGCGATTGCCAAGAGAGGTTCGAGGAGTAGGTGATATCGGTACGCTCTGTCTTGGCCCCTTTTTTCGTGGTGATCAATATAACCCCGAAGGCAGCCTTAGAGCCATAGATAGATGATGAGGCCGCGTCTTTCAATACCGATATCGACTCAATATCATTGGGGTTGATCAGCTGTATGCTGGGAATCTCCACGTTATCCACCAGAATAAGGGGTAAGCTTGATCCCTGGATAGAGCCTATCTGCCCCCTGATCTTCATGATTGGATCGGAGCCAACCTCTCCACTGGGTACCACGACGGAAAGTCCGGGAATGGTACCCTGTAATCCTCGACCCGCGTCAGCGATAGGCCTGCTGCCAAGCACCTCTTCCACGTTGACGGAGGATACTGCCCCGGTGAGATTGGCCTTTCGTTGCGTGCCATATCCCACCACCACCACTTCATCCAATACGTCAGTACTCTGTTTCAATACCACACGTACATTGCTGCTTACCGGCACCTCTTCCGTTGTCATCCCAATATAAGAGATCACCAACAGGCTATTCGATGGGGCCGTAAGCGTGAACTGTCCGTTAGCATCGGTAATCGTACCTTGTCCTGTACCTTTAATCTGGATGGATGCACCGATAACCGGCTCTCCAGATTCGTCCACGACGCTACCTGCTACCTGAACTTGTGCAAATGTTGCTCCTATGCTTAAAAGCAGCAGGAGAAACAGGGAGGTCACTCTTTTTTTCATACGATTATTTTACTCTTTTACATTTCGGTGTATGGAACCTTTGATATTTAAAATAATCATTTTCAAGAGTGTTTAATGATTATTTTAAACATGTCGGTTTCATACGAAAATTTATATTATAGTTATCTAATTAATATTCTGTCAATTACAATAATTCTGCTCACAAGTGTATTTCAGTTCAGACAAAACAAAAGACAACACTCGTCTTTTGGACAAATGCCC
>DUPB01000132.1 GCA_012838585.1 Bacteroidales bacterium | reverse complement strand
GCACCACTATTTTCAATACGCTCAATGGCCTTTTTCACGGCATCGGTACGCAACTCCACCGGGTGATTAAAGTGGGCTTGGAACGCTAAATGCTTCCCCGCTTTCTTCACCTTTTCAAAGAGCGTGAGGAGCTCGTCGGCATCCTTATCGGTCAAGAAACGATAGGGCCAATAGGCCAACGTTTTCGTTCCAATACGGATAGTTCGCACGTGATCAAACTCCTTGGACAACAACGGCTCGATATAGGTAGCCAAGATTGATGCGTTGATGGTCAGCGGGTCGCCGCCGGTGAAAAGTACATCGGTAACACTAGGGTACTTCAACAGGTACTTATGCAGCAGGTCAGCCTCTTTCATTGCAAACTTTAACTCGTTCATGCCCGAGAACTGTGGCCAACGAAAGCAAAACGTGCAGTACGCGTGACAGGTCTGCCCCTGGCTAGGGAAGAAGAGTACCGTCTCCCGGTATTTGTGCTGCATCCCGTGCAACTTTATCCCCTTTACCGTCGGCACGTTACGTTTCTGCCCCGCCGGGTTGGGATTGAGCCTCATCCTGATTTCACGCACCTTCCTTTTAAGTCCCAGTTCGTCTTTTTCATCGAGCAATCTCTTCACCGCCCGGTAATTGGCTTTCGAAAGCATCTCTTTCCGAGGGAAGGTGAGGGTATACATAGGATCATCCGGCACGTTATTCCAATCTATTAACTGCTCCACCACGTAGTTGTTCGACTTAAAGGGCAATACCTGCCCCACCACTTCAATCGCCTCGCGTTCTTCGTCGGCCAACGCGTTCAGTTGAGGCAAGTCATTGTAATTTCTAAGAATGTAAGGTCTATACTTTGTAGCTTTCATAGTCTACTTTCTTGAGTCACGAGCTACAGGGAAAGGAGAAACAAGCGCAAGGCGGCATGAGGCACAATATGCAGTTCGAAGAAAACAAATATAGGAGAAAAGAGACAAAAAGACAATTATATTAGTACATTTTTACTTTTTTAAAGGAAATGACAAGCAAATTGATGGGTTACCCCCCCTTTGAAAGAAAATGTCCCAAAAAAGCCCCCCTTATGAATATATTGATTACTTTTGCAGGAAATCCTGCTCCCATGCATGGTTAACCGTTCTTACCGAACGGATTTACTTGAGACCATCTAATTTTTTTTGTTTTAGGAGATGAACGTAAAGATTCATATAGCCAATGACAACTACGTGGGGTACGCCCAAGAAGTTTGTGACCTGATATACGAATCGGCTCAAGCACGTGGCACTGGTATCGCGAAGCGGAGTTCCGAATACGTGGCCAACAAATTACGTGATGGCCGGGCTGTCATCGCCCTGGATGGTGATAAGCTGGTAGGATTCGCGTACATCGAAACCTTTAGCCACAAGCGTTTCGTGGCCAACTCGGGGTTAATCGTGCACCCCGATTACCGCAATCAAGGGTTGGCCAGAAGGATTAAACGAAAAATTTTCGAGCTATCGCGTACGCTCTTTCCCGAAGCCAAAATATTTAGCATCACAACAGGCCTGGCCGTGATGAAGATGAACACCGAGTTGGGCTTCAAGCCGGTCACCTTCTCTGAATTGACCGATGACGAAGAGTTTTGGAAGGGGTGTCAGGGGTGCCGCAACTACGACATCCTGCAGCGCAACAACGCCAGGATGTGTCTCTGCACGGGGCTGCTTTACGACCCAAAGGCTGAGCCCGTGAAAGAGGCGAGCAGCTTTGCCAAAAAGGTGGTCAAGCCCGTGGTGAAAGTAAGAAGAACCCAAAAAATACATAAGAGATGAAACAAAAAGTAGCACTGGCATTTAGCGGCGGTCTTGACACGTCGTTCTGCGTGCCTTGGCTGATACATGAGAAAGGATTGGAAGTACACACGGTGACCGTCAACACGGGCGGTTTCTCCCAGCAAGAGGCAGACGCCCTTGAAGCGCGCGCCAAGCAGCTGGGTGCAACGACGCACACCAACATCAACGCCGTGGACGAGTACTACGCGAAAGGGATCAAGTACCTTATCTTCGGCAATGTGTTAAAAAACAACACCTACCCCCTTTCGGTCAGCTCCGAGCGCTTCTTTCAGGCGATGGCGGTATTAGATCACGTGAAGAAGCTGGGGGCCGATTTCGTGGCGCACGGGAGTACCGGTGCGGGGAACGACCAGGTTAGGTTCGACCTGGTGTTCGAGGTGTTGGTCCCGGATGTGAAGATATTGGCACCCATACGATCGCTCTCACTCTCCCGACAACAGGAGATCGACTACCTGAAAGAGAAGGGGTTCGACTTCTCATGGGAGAAATCGAAGTACTCCATCAACCAAGGGCTATGGGGAACCAGCGTGGGCGGCGTGGAGACGTTAAAATCGTCCGGCGTGCTACCCGAAGAGGCCTACCCGTCACAGGTCACCGCTCACGGCAGCGAACGCGTCACGATAGGCTTTGAACAGGGAGAACCCACCTCGCTGAACGGCCAAAAAATGGCGCCCGTGAAACTGATCAGGACCCTTCACGAGAAGGCCTCACAATATGGCATTGGTCGCGACGTGCACGTGGGCGACACCATCATCGGCACCAAGGGACGGGTAGCCTTTGAAGCGCCTGCTCCCTTGATCATCATCAAGGCGCACCACCTGCTGGAGAAGCACGTGCTCACCAAAGACCAGCTCTACTGGAAGGAGCAGCTCTCCAACTGGTACGGACAGCTGATGCACGAGGCACGCTACCTGGAACCGGTGATGCGGAACATCGAGACCTTCTTAGAAGATACCCAACAGTTTGTCACGGGTGAGGTGCAGGTGGAGCTACGCCCCTACCACTTTGCCGTGCTGGCCTGCTCCAGCGAGTACGACCTGATGAGCCCCCGCTTTGGCGAGTATGGCGAGTCCAACAAATCATTCAGCGGGCAAGATGTAGTGGGATTCACGAAGGTGATCTCCAACCCGTTAAAAATCTATTACACCATTCACGACAATGATTAAAGTAAGCATAGTGGGTGGAACCGGGTACACCGCGGGCGAACTGCTACGCATCCTGCTCCGCCACCCCAACGTGCAGATCGAATCGGTCATCAGCAGCACCTCCGCCGGCATGCCGATCGCTGAGATGCATCGCGACCTGATGGGCGAGACTGACTTGATGTTCACCGACAGGTTCCATCAGCCTGATGTAATCTTCCTCTGCCTGGGACATGGGTTATCCCGTTCCTTCCTGCAAGAGAACTACCTGCCGGCAACCTGTAGGGTGATTGACCTGGGTAACGACTTCCGGAACGAGCCGGTGTTCGGCGACCGGGAGTTCGTGTTCGGCCTCTGCGAGCTGAACCGCGACCAGATACGGTCGTGCCACAACGTGGCCAATCCCGGCTGCTTCGCCACCTCCATCCTGCTAGCGCTCCTGCCGCTAGCGGGCCACAACCTGTTGCACGACGAGGTGCACGTGCACGCCATCACCGGGTCAACCGGCGCGGGCAAGCGACCGGGCGAAACCACCCATTTCAGCTACCGCGACAGCAATATCTCGGTTTACAAGGCGTTCACGCACCAGCACCTGGAGGAAATCCAACGTACGCTTGTGAGCGCGGTTAAAGCAGAAAGCCCGGCAAACATTGCAAACCCGAAAAGCACTGAAGTCGCTGCGAATAGTGGTCTCACAATGAACACGATGAAGGCAGTGAACCCGGCAAAAACGCAGAACATCGGAAACCCGGGAAACCTGACGAGTATCGCCCTCCCTCCAATCAACTTCGTGCCGATGCGGGGCGACTTCACCCGCGGCATCTTCGCGAGCCTCTACACGAGATGGCACGGAACGATGTCCGAAGCCGAAGCGATTCAACTCTTTAAGTCGTACTACGAGCCCTCACCCTTCGTCTTCGTCTCCGACCAGCCCATCAGCTTGAAGGAGGTGGTGAACACCAACAAGGCGTTGCTGCACGTGGGGTTCCATAACGGCTACATCCACATCACCTCCATCATCGACAACCTGCTGAAGGGGGCGTCGGGTCAGGCGGTGCAGAATATGAACCTGATGTTCGGCCTGGACGAGGCCACTGGATTACAACTTAAAGGAAGCGCTTTCTAATGAATCTATTTGACGTTTACAGCTTGTGGAATATAGAGCCGGTTCGCGCGGAAGGCTGCACCGTGTGGGATAGCGAGGGGAACGAGTACCTCGACCTCTACGGTGGACATGCGGTCATCTCCATCGGCCATGCCCACCCCCGGTACGTGGAGGCGATCCAGCAACAGGTAGAAAAAATTGGCTTTTACTCCAATTCGGTCGTCAACCCCCTGCAGGTAGAGCTGGCCGAGAAATTGGGAGCCTTGTCCGGGTACCCCGACTATGCGCTATTCCTCTGTAACTCCGGGGCAGAGGCCAACGAGAACGCGCTGAAGCTGGCATCGTTTCACACGGGGCAAAAACGGGTCATAGCCTTCACGGAGGCTTTTCACGGCCGTACCTCGGGCGCGGTGGCCATCACGAACAACCCGGCCATTCAAGCCCCCTTCAACCAGGGGCACGAGGTAACCTTCGTGCCTTTCGGTGATGCCACCGCGGTGAAGATCGAACTCGCCAAGGGTGATGTGGCCGCTGTAATCATCGAGGGCATTCAGGGTATCGCGGGAATCATCGTGCCAGACGATGCTTTCCTGCGGAGGTTATCCCAGCTCTGCCGCGAGCATAGCGTACCGCTCATCCTCGACGAGATTCAATCCGGTTACGGCCGAACGGGGGACTTCTTCGCCCACCAGCCATCGGGGATAAAACCAGATATCATCACCGTCGCCAAAGGGATGGGCAACGGCTTCCCCATCGGGGGGGTGCTTATCTCGCCCGCCTTCAAAGCGAAAAAGGGAATGTTGGGCACCACCTTCGGGGGCAACCACCTGGCTTGCGCGGCTGCCATTGCTGTCCTCGACGTGATCAAGGAGGAGAACTTGGTCGCCAACGCCAAGGTCATGGGTGCCTACCTCAAGAAGCAACTGTCCGGGATAGAGGGGATTGACGAGGTACGGGGCAGGGGCTTGATGCTCGGCATCCCGTTACCGGAAAAGTTTGCCGACCTTCGCAACCAACTCCTCTTTGAAAGCCATATATTTACCGGCGGGGCTAAAAACAACACCATGCGGTTGTTGCCACCGCTATCGATCACCAAAGAGGAGATCGACCATTTCATCACTGAATTTAAAAAAAGAGCAGCATAATATGAGACATTTTACATCGGTTCATGACGTGGGCGACCTACATAACGCGCTCCAAAAAGCCAAGCAGGTCAAGGAGAACCCCTACGCCGACCAAAAGCTGGGCAAGAACAAGACGCTGTTGATGATCTTCTTTAACTCGAGCCTACGTACCCGGCTCAGTACGCAGAAAGCGGGACTGAATCTCGGGATGAACGTGATCGTGCTTGACATCAACCAAGGTGCCTGGAAGCTCGAAACCGAGCGGGGCGTCGTTATGGACGGCGACAAGGCGGAGCATATCCTGGAGGCAATCCCGGTCATGGGTTCCTATTGCGACGTTATCGGGGTGCGTTCATTCGCCCAGTTCAAGAGCAAAGCAGATGACTACAACGAGGTGATCCTGAACCAGTTTATCAAGTACTCCGGCAAGCCGGTCTTCAGCATGGAGGCCGCCACGCGGCACCCGCTACAGAGCTTTGCCGACCTAATCACCATCGAAGAGTATAAATCATGCGATAGGCCCAAAGTGGTACTCACCTGGGCACCTCATCCCAACGCGCTGCCCCAGGCGGTACCCAACTCGTTCGCCGAATGGATGAACGCGACCAACTACGAGTTCGTGATTACCCATCCCGAGGGATACGAGCTGGACGAACAGTTCGTGGGGAACGCCACGGTGGAGTACGACAAAGAGAAAGCCTACCAAGGCGCCCACTTTATCTACGCGAAGAACTGGGCGGCTTACCGCGATCCCAACTACGGCAAGGTATTGTCGACCGACCGCTCGTGGACGGTCGACACGCGAAAGATGGCCCTGACCAACGATGCCTACTTCATGCACTGCCTGCCGGTACGACGCAACATGATCGTGACCGATGAGGTAATCGAGAGCCCCCGCTCCATCGTGATCCCGGAAGCGGCGAACCGGGTGGTGGCGGCCCAAGTGGTACTGAAAGAGATTTTGACGCACCTTGGGTAATGGTTCATTCGTTGGCGTAATTTTTCCGCAGGCGTGAATTTCCTTTCCGTTTCGCATTTTCCATCGGCGTACCTTTTCCGCCAACGTCCATTTCTCACTGGCACATCTTTCCCACCGTCGTTCAATATTTCACCGCGGTTCAGTTTCCACCATCGCTCATTTTGCAACTTGCCAGTTGGTTTTTCAATAATGCTTTCGCGTTAAATAGAGTATAGGATAATATCATGCTAAAATCGTCCACAGAAAATAAAACACCGCTCTCGGTCGTCAAGATCGGGGGGAACATCGTAGACAACCCGGATGCCCTGGAAAGCTTCCTGGATGACTTCCATCAACTTAAAGGGCAAAAGATACTGGTGCATGGCGGGGGCGTGATGGCCTCCAAAATGGCGGAGCAGCTGGGTATCGAGACCAAAATGATTCACGGGCGCCGGGTGACCGATGAAGATACGTTGAGGCTGGTGACTATGGTATACGCCGGGTGGATCAACAAGCGCATCGTCGCTGCCCTGCAAAAAAGGGGCTGCAACGCGATCGGGCTATCGGGGGCCGACGGAAACACGATCCCCTCGGTACGGCGCTCACCTGAGCCCATCGATTTCGGGTACGTGGGCGATCCCGACCCGGCCAAGACGAACGCCACGTTCATCGCGCGCCTCGTGGATGGTGGTGCCGTTCCCATTTTCTGCGCCATCACGCACGATAAAAAGGGGTCGCTCCTGAACACCAACGCCGACACCATCGCCAACACGTTGGCCACCGCTTGCTCAAGGCTATACCAGACCACCCTCTACTACTGTTTCGAGAAAGAGGGGGTGCTGAGGGACCTGAACGACCCCAACAGCTTGATACCCTCCATAAACCTAAAGGAATACGAGGAGTACAAACAGTCGGGAATCATCGCCGGCGGCATGTTGCCCAAGCTGGACAACGCCTTCCGGGCTATCGAGGGTGGTGTTTCCGAAGTGGTCGTGCTACACGCCAAGAACCTGCTGAACGGAAAAGGAACAATATTGAGATAAGCAACGATATACGTGGCTGAAACACAATCACCCAACCATCATCACAGGAATGCAACAAGGGAGAATCGATAAAACGGCAATCGAATGATTTTTCTACCCGAAGCCATCACGAGAATACGATAAGAAACAACAAAGAAGTGAGCAATCATATACGCGACTATACATGCGAAGCGACGGAACTACTACGAGAGTTAGTCGCCATTCCTTCCCCCTCCGGTGAAGAGCATTCCCGAAGTGACTTCTTAGTGACCTACCTGGCACAGAGGGGAGTCAACGTGGAGCGGGTCGGGAATAATCTCGTGATGCGCCAGCCACACCGCGACCCATCGAAGCCGACGCTGATGCTTAACTCCCACCTCGATACGGTGCGCCCCAACGCGGGGTACACATTCGACCCGTTTAAGCCACCTGCCTCGGACACGAGGATAA
Source organism: Bacteroidales bacterium (assembly GCA_012838585.1). GTDB lineage: Bacteria > Bacteroidota > Bacteroidia > Bacteroidales > Dysgonomonadaceae > Proteiniphilum. The sequence goes on along the minus strand of DUPB01000132.1, from coordinate 2,976 downwards.
ACGGGCTGGGCAGCAACGATGCCGGTGCAAGCGTGGTCGCCATGATCCAAACGTTCCTCCACTTTTATCAACAAGAACTTCCTATCAACCTACTGTTGGCGCTCTCCACAGAAGAAGAAAACTCCGGCCCCAATGGCATGCGTCGGCTTTGGGGAGAACTATCCCACGAGGTGGATATGGCCATTGTTGGAGAACCTACCGGCATGAAGGCGGCTATCGCGGAAAGGGGACTGCTGGTAATCGACGGGGAGGCTACGGGAGTAAGCGGCCACGCTGCCAGAAACGAGGGGGTGAATGCACTATACATCGCGCTGGACGACATCACTACGTTGCGGGGGACAACATTCAGCAAGGTCTCACCCACCATGGGGGAGGTCAAGCTGACTGTCACCCAGATCAACGCGGGCACCCAACATAACGTGATTCCGGACAAATGCCGCTTCGTGGTGGACATCCGCCCTACAGAGCAATACAGCAACGGGGAGATCATGGAGCTCTTGCAACCGGAAGTACAAAGCAAGCTCACCGCCCGTTCGCTCACCAACCGCAGCTCCGCGACGCCCGAGGGGCACTCCTTGCTGCAGCAAGTGAAACAACTTGGTATCGAGACCTGTATCTCGCCCACCACCTCCGACTGGATGCGGATCACCTGCCCCGCCATCAAGATGGGTCCCGGTGTGTCGGCCAGATCGCACCAATCCGACGAGTTCGTGTTAATCAACGAGCTGCGGCAGGGTATCGAGGGGTACATCCAATTTATTGAACGGTGGCCCTTGTAATGGTTCAAAATATTAACAACTACGAGCATGAAACCTACAAAAAGTAACAAAGATTACCTCTTCACGAAAATATGGGACAAGGGCTTTGACGCCAACAAGAGGGTGGAAGATTTCACCGTGGGGAACGACCGCAAGCTTGACCTGCGGCTGGCAAAACACGATATCCGGGGATCGATGGCGCACATCAAGATGCTAACGACCATCGGTCTCCTAAAGGTAGAGGAAGAGGAGGTATTGCGCACCGAGCTGGAACGCATCCTGAGCGAAGTGGAGCAGGGAGGTTTCGAGCTTGATGACCAGGTAGAGGATATCCACTCGCAAGTGGAGGCGATGCTCACGGAACGACTGGGAGAAGTGGGCAAGAAGATACACTCGGGTCGCTCCCGAAATGACCAGGTGCTGGTGGACATCAAGCTCTACCTGAAAGAGGAGATCCTGCAGATCAAGGAGGAGGTTCTCGAGCTCTTCAACCTGCTGCAATCGCTTAGCGAGCAGTACAAGGAGGTGCTGCTCCCCGGCTACACGCACGCCCAGATCGCGATGCCCTCCTCGTTCGGGTTGTGGTTCGGCGCGTACGCCGAAACGCTGGTCGATGATATGCACACGCTTGCCGCGGCATGGAAGGTGGTCGACCAAAACCCCCTGGGTTCTGCCGCCGGGTACGGCAGCTCGTTCCCCCTCGACAGGGAGATGACTACCCGCGAGTTGGGGTTCGCCACCCTTAGCTACAACGTGATCGCTGCCCAAATGGGTCGCGGCAAAAGCGAGCGAATTCTCGCGCAGGCCGTCTCGAACATTGCCTCCACCCTAAACAAGTTGGCCGCGGACAACTGCCAGTACCTTTCCGGGAATTACGGCTTTATCTCCTACCCCGACGAGCTGACCACCGGCTCAAGCATCATGCCGCACAAGAAAAACCCGGACGTATGGGAACTGATCCGGGCGCACGCAAACCGGCTGCAGAGCCTACCCAACGAGATCACGTTGATGACCACCAACATGACACACGGCTACCACCGCGACTACCAACTATTGAAAGAGGTGCTCTTCCCCGCGTTGGACACCCTGCACGACATCCTGCAAATGAGCTGCTTCATGCTGGAAAACATCTCGGTGAACAGAGAGATCCTCTCCGACCCGCGCTACGAGCACCTGTTTACCGTGGAAGAGGTGAACCGCCGGGTATTGCAAGGCGTCCCGTTCCGGGAAGCGTACCAGCAGGTGGGCAAGGAGGTACAGGAAGGAAAATTCCATTCCGATGGAGTGGTGCACCACACCCACGCCGGAAGCATCGGCAACCTATGTACCGAGGAGATCAAGAGGAAAATGGAGAAAGCATCCGCTCCCATTTCTCACACGGTATAACCCGTTCCGAACTTCTCGGACAACCATAACCCGAAAAAACGGTCATAAACGATATAAGCATCCCCTTCTTTCGTCACGAACTCTTTATCCAACAGTTGGCGCAAGGCCGACTGCACAGTACTTGCTGACATCAAGCCATGTTTCCTCACGAAAGAAGCCGACGTGACCCCTTTTGCCTTACCCTCTTTGGCAATGGCGACTATCAATTCTTTTTGCCTTGCCGATAATAAGCCTACAATAGCTTCGAACATGGGTTCGTAGGAGTTCACTGTTACGCGGACATAATCCTCCACCATTTGCAATGTACACTCTTCCCCTTTCTCCATCGCGGAATAGAGGCGATTAAAAAAATTTTGAACGTACCAGGTGTGTCCTTCAAACAGGCGATATACACGCTCCACCAACTCGTTGTCAATCTTCCTGTCACCTTCCTCCATCTTCTCGACGATAAAATCCCGGTAGGTGTTTAACTCTATGGCACCAAGGGATATCAACGAAACGCTCTGATAGAAAGGACGTGACGGGGAAAAAAAGATGTTCCGCATCATCTGTCGTTGACTTCCGGAGAAGATAAAGGTTGCATTGGTACAGGTTTGAATATACGTACGAAGGATAGCCTCGAGGTTTCTTTCCGGGTATTTCGCGATTTGTTGGAACTCATCGATAGCTACCACACAAGGCTTATCGGCCTTTTCCAAATAGGTAAAAATCTGTTCCAGTGAATACTCCGGTGCCATGATCTCCCCGATGCCGATATCAAATATCGGTATACCGGTCACGGGATCTAATTTTAATGCCGGTCTAAGCGAAGTAATCACGTTAAAGAAATGGT
>DUPB01000131.1 GCA_012838585.1 Bacteroidales bacterium | reverse complement strand
TATTTTCGGGAATCGTCTTTATCATCTCCGTGTCAGGTATGGGCATCATTATCTCCAACTACTCCGAGACCTTGCAGCAAGCGGCCTTCCTGGTGATTTTTTTCATCTTGATCATCATCCTGTTGAGTGGCATGTTCACGCCAATCTCAAGCATGCCGATATGGGCCCAGGCGATCGCCGCGATCAACCCGTTCACCTACCTTACCAGCTCGTTGCGAATGATCTACCTGAACGGTAGTAGCCTGGCCGATGTATCGTCGGACCTGCTCATGCTGGCCCTGTTTTCACTCTTGCTCAACACCTGGGCGGTACTCAGCTACAAGAAGCGGGGTTAACAGTTGATCGCCTTCGCTTTGAAAGCAAAAGCAAACGTAAAAACGGGAGCAAGTTCATTGATAATTGTTCATTGCTCATTGTTAACTATCTCCTTGAACTGCTTCCGATAGGTCTCCCCGATCGGCACCTGCTTCTTGCCGATGGTAATCCGGTTTTTTTGGATGCTGGTTATCTTATCCCGGTGAATGATGTAAGAGCGATGCACCCGCGTGAACCGGTCCGCGGGCAGCGTCTCTTCAAGCGATTTAAGGCTCATCAGCGAGAGGATGGGCTTCGGGTCGTTCTCGGTGTAGATCTTCACGTAATCTTTCAGTCCCTCGATGTAAAGGATATCCTCGTATAGCAGGTGGAGGAGCTTGTAGTCCGACTTGACGTAGAAACCCACCTTTTCCCGTTCGGAGGGGGTCTGCTCTTTAGAGGCTCCGGCCATCTCGAACCACGACAACGCTTTTTTGGCCGCAGCCAAGAACTCGCTAAAGGAGAAAGGCTTAAGCAGGTAGTCAATCGCGTTGACCTTGTACCCCTCCACGGCGTACTGGCTGAATGCGGTGGTGAAAACAATACGAGTGGAGTCGCTAATAACGCGGGCGAACTCCATGCCGCTCACCTCGGGCATCTGTATATCGAGGAAGATCACGTCCACTTTCTCGCCGGCAATGTGCTTCATGGCCGACAAGGCGTTGCTGTATTTCCCAGTCAACTTCAGGAAAGGCACCCGCTGCACGTACGACTCCAGTAACGAAAGCGCCAGCGGTTCATCGTCCACTATCCAGCAATTCAGTACCATCTGTCCTCCTTTTTGTATCGATAACCAACACGGTGGTATACCTATCGTCCTTAATATCTGTCCGCCAGGTGTAGCTCCCGGGATAAAGCAGTTCAAGTCGCCGCTTCACCAGCTCCAACCCAATTCCGCTACCGCTTTTGTCGGATTCCGACTTAGGGAAGTAGCTGTTGCTGCAGACGAACTCCACTTTCCCGTCATCATGTTCCACGAGCGAAATGTCGATAAACGAAGGCTTATCACCGCTGACACCATGCTTGAACGCGTTCTCTATCAGTGATATGAAGATGAGTGGGGAGATTAACGTCTCCTTCCCCTCGGAGTAGGCGAAGTGGGTGTTCAGCTTCACGTTTTCGGACAGGCGGATGCGCATCAACTCGACGTAGTTGCGCATGAAGTCGACCTCCTGACGAAGCGGCACATAGGCCTGGTTGTTGTCGTACAACAGGTGACGCAGCAGCTTACTCAGGTCCACCACGGCTTGTTGCGCTTTAGGTGGGTTGAACTCGATAAGCGCGTAGATGTTGTTCAGCGTGTTCAGCAGGAAGTGCGGGTTAATCTGGTTTTTAAGGTTTTGCAGCTCTGCCTCCGATTTGGCCTTCGCCAGTTCCTTTCTTTCGTTATCTACTTCAAACCAGCGGACGGTCATTTTCAGGGCCAGGCTAAGCCCCGTCATCAGGAAGAGCGAGGTAAAGTTGCGTACCACGAACGATAAGGGTATCACCCTCCTTCGCATGCGCCAACGGGGCATTATCTCGGGAAACAGGGCCGTTAACCATCCTCGGCTGTAATGCATCAGAAAAGCGACTCCCACGATCAGGAGCAGGTTGTAAATGACAAACTGCTTGGTTTTACCCTTGAATAGAAGCTTGTCGATCAGCAAGAAGTAGTTGAGGTAAAAAACGAGCATGAACCCAAGCAAATCCGGCAGGGTGCGGGCAAACGACTTCCAATTGAATACCCGCTCGGGATCCATGAAAAAGTAGGGAAGGATAAAAATCACCCCCCACAGGAGGATATGGACGAAAACGTTGTTCCACCTGCTTCTCCGGTTCACCTTTAACGATTGGGCCATTTGTCCATTTTTTTTAATTCCCTTATAACTTGCCTTATACAGCCTTTCCTACAAGCTTTCCTGTTGGCAATTTCTTACAGTCAATGTTTCCAGGCACATCTTTTACATTCCAGGGGGCGGCGGTGGGCCAAACCCTCCTCCTCCTCCTCCACCACCTCTTCCCATACCCCTTCCGCGTCCTTCACCTCTACGTGGCGGCATCATATCTTCCTGCGTCGCACCACCTTTGAACATGGTGAACCGGTACACGAAATGCACCATAAAGTAGCTGGTGAGCGTGTTGGTCGTTGAGTCCCGTATATAGTTCGATGTCACGCTTCTGTTAATATTGCTACGTTGTTGCAGGATGTCATATACCTTTAAACGGATAGTGCCGTTCTTTTGTTTAAAAAGTTGTTTCTGAATGGACGCGTTCCATAGCCATTCGTTCTGTTCGAACCCATCGGTATAACCAGAGTTGGTGGCATAATTGATATCGCTCTCGATCGTTAAGTCCCAAGGCAGGAAGATGGAAGCGTTCGCGCTGCCGCCGTAATTGAAGTACTGTTGGTCGCGTTGACCCTCCAGGCTGTTGGTCACGTTATTAAAGTTCACGTTGCCCCGCACGCTAAAGTCGAACTGGTCGGATCGGTAGTTCAAGCCCAACGTCTCCATCAGGTTGACCCGCTGGTTGAGGTTCCTCTCCAGCACCGGTTCTTCGCTCCCTTTCGTGTAGTACCCGGAGAAACCGTTGGAGCGGTTGTAACTCGCGAACGACATGGAGAAGATGGAGAATTTGATATTCCTCAAAGGCACATTGACCATCACCCGCCCGTTGCTGTTCCAGTTACCGCTCACGTTCTTGAAGGTGCTCTCCTTCCGTCCCGTGGAGGGGTCGGTGATGGTCGACGAGACGATGTCGTTGGTCATGTAGTTCATGTTGGCGAACGCCATTAAAGAACTAGCCTTTTCAGGGTTCGACGTGCGGTATTGGAAATCGAGACGATGGGTAAAAGAGGGCTTCAGATCGGGATTCCCGTAACTCACGTTCAGCGGGTCCGACACGTCGACCACCGGTGACAACTGCGTGACCGAGGGCTGACTGGTATTCCCGAAGTAGCGCAGCCTTAGGTTACGGGTACGGCTCCACTGGTAGTTGAATTGAGCCATGGGCGCGTAGTTGACCACCTTCTGCTCGGTATCGTGGATCTGCTTCGTGCCGATGAACGTCTTGCTGCGAGAGCTAGAGGGCTGTACGGAGAAGCCGACCGTGTAGTCATATTTCTCTCTAACGGAGCGGAAGTTAAGCTCTACCTCCTGATTTGAGAAGCGGTTCTCAAGACGTTTGCTATACGCCGAGTCCAGCACGGTGTAATTCCCCTGGGCGTCCAGCGAGCGGGTATCCTTATCCGATTCGGAAGCGTTCTGCCCGTATTGGTAGGCCAGCTGGAGATAGTTGTCCCTTCCTACCGGTTCCACGTACGAGAAGAACGCCCGCCAGGAGGTGTTGTTGTTCGTGTTGGTGAAGCGCTGATCGATGATGTCATCGGGTCGAGAACCAAAGTAGTAGGTGTTGGAGAGGCTGCTCCCGCTGTTTTCCGATTCACCCCGGTCAGCACGTAGCGAGGCACTGATGACACGTCCCTGTCTCCCGACTTGTCGACTGAAATCGAGGCTTCCCCCGAAGTTACTGCCATTCCCTTCCGACAAGTACCTGGAGTCACCCCGGTTAATGGTATCACTGTCCGATTCACGGCGCGTATAGTAATCGCCCGTTTCGTTACGTTTATTGTTGTAAAGCGACAAGTTGGGTCGGAAGATGATGGTGGTGAACGAATCGGGTTCCCACTCCATGCGCAGTTCCGTGTTGAAGTTCTGGCTCCGGTTGTTGGTCCAGTTGTCCTCTTGTTCCAGCGTGTTGCCGGTACTCAAAAGGTTTCGAGTAAACACATTCGAAAGCACTTCGTTATCGGTGTACCCGTAGCGAGCGTTTCCACCCAGTTTGAAGTTGGGTGCGAACTTCTTGCTAAAGTTACCACCTCCGTTAGCCGAAGTGGAGATACCGTCTCGCCCTCCGAACATCATACGGGGCCCACCAGGTCCACCGCGTCCTCCACGTCCCCCCATGCCTCCAAACATAGAGGTAGCCAGGTCGGAGAAACCGGCGTTGTTGGTGTTGTTGACTCCCCCCAAGAAGGTATATTGATCCGAATCTTTCATGCGGTTGACCATCCCGTTAGCCTCGTATCGATCCTTGCTACCGTAGCCCGCGAAGGCGTTGCCAAACAGTCCCTCCTTCATGCCCGGAAGCACGGTGAGGTTGATCACGTTCTCCTCTGCCCCGTCATCGAAGCCGGTCATACGTGCCATCTCGCTCTTCCGCTCCAGTACCTGAAGCCGGTCGACCATCTTCGCGGGTAGGTTCTTGGAAGCCACCTTCGGGTCGCTGCTGAAAAACTCCTCTCCGTCCACCAATATTTTCGTGATCTCTTTCCCGTTCACCGTGATCTTCCCGTCACTATCTACCTCCACGCCGGGCAGCTTCTTCAATAGATCCTCCACCACCGCGCTCTCCGACACGTTATAGGCGCCCGCGTTATACTCCAGGGTATCCCCTCTAATCACAATTTCGGGTGCTTTAGCGGTGACTACCGTTTCTGAAAGGGCTATATCGTCCCGAATCATCGCTAGCGTACCCAACTTGGCTTGGGGGTTGGAGCGACTTACCTGAACCGCTTCAAAGAGATCGTGGTACCCGATGTACGATACCTGCACGATATAGGAACCGTTGCGTATCGGAATGGAAAAGGAACCATCGTCGTCAGAAGCTTTCCCCGTTACAAATGCGCTGTCCGCTTGTTGCAGCACCCGGATGTTTGCCTGAGCGATAGGCTGTTCCGTGTCCCGGTCCACCAGCTTACCGGAAATAACGCGAGGCGCTTGTGATTGCTGTTGTGATTGTGATTGCTGTTGTGATTGTGATTGCTGTTGTGATTGTGGTTGCTGTTGTGATTGTGGCTGCATCAGTGGCTGCCCTTGACCCAGCCCGTGCGTCTCTGTGCGCACTTCTCCCTGCGCTTTGGCTTGCGCTTGACCCCCTGTTTGTCCACAAATGATAGAGGTGACAGAAATCACGCCCCATATCAGGATGAAAAATAATACCCTTTTCATTTTCGATAAAATAATTGACATGTTCACCAACCAAATGATAGGAATCACGGTGTTGGTTTCCGTTCATCAATAACTAAAAAAGCCGTGTTTGCCTACCGTATGGTTTGAAGTACGGTACAAAAGTAAATCTCGCCAGCTGTAACGACAAAACTAATAGATAAACTACAGGATTTTGTCGACCAACAAAGTGTTTCAAGCGATTAACCCGGTTATACCGAGTGACAGGAGTAACATGAAGAACAGGTTTAACCCATTTTGGCCGATTAATCCAACCAACCAGGCCTCAAAAGGCAAAGAAAACCGGGTTTATCCTTCATTATATGCAAATTATTTATAATTTTGCCCATTGAGTTAAAGTCATAATTATAACTTTCGTTTATTATTTTGTTGTTGTTTGCTTTCAAGGTGAAGACCTTAGCTCGTTTTACGGGGACACATCCTGCGCAGTTCGCGTTTAAAAGAAAAGCTGTTTGAAGCGAAGCTGAGTTCTTTTCTTTTAGCGAGCAAGCAGTTGATGGGTCGTAAAACGAGTGTCAGTCGAAGTTGAAAGCAAATATAGACGTAAATACTTGAGTTAAAGTCATAGAAGAAATTGTTTAATCAAAAATCACCGAGATATGTTAAAATCATTACGAAGTGAAGATTGGGTTTCCACCCTTATGGGGATCGTGATCTTGGTTTTTGTCGTGCTGTTACCCTCAGTCATGAAGAACACCCTTTACATGTCCCTCGTTGTGGCTGCATTGGCCTACTTGGGCTACCTCTTCATGGGCAATAAGGACAAGGGGCAGTTTTTCCTCTCGTTTATCGGGATCTACCTGTTGGCACTATTGGCCGGCTACATCGCTGGAATTAGTAAAATCAAGGCCCTCGGGTTAGAGTCGGTCTTCTTCGCCGTGTTGATCGGGTTGTTGATTCGCAACACGGTGGGCTTGCCCAAGTGGTTGGCACCTGCTGCGAGGAGCGAGTATTACATCAAAGCGGGGTTGGTCATCTTGGGAAGCTCCATCCTTTTTAACGAGATCATGAAGGCCGGGGCTTTGGGAATGATTCAAGCGATAATCGTGGTTTTATCGGTATGGTACTTCAGCTTCTGGGTCTCCAGGCGCCTCTTTAAGATCGATCAAGAGATGTCGATGTTGCTATCGAGCGCGGTATCCATCTGCGGGGTTTCGGCCGCGATAGCCACGAGCGGGGCTATCAAGGGTGAGCCTAAGAAGCTATCATTCGTGATTTCGCTGGTGTTGATCGTGGCCATTCCCATGATGTACCTCCTACCCTACTTGTCTAAATGGATAGGGTTGAGTGAAG
>DUPB01000130.1 GCA_012838585.1 Bacteroidales bacterium | reverse complement strand
GCTTTAAGGTGATTTCAAACTTTAAAAGCGACAGGCAGGTTGGGCTATTCTATTGGCCTTGGATTGGACAGCCGTACGCATCGGGAATATACGATGCCACCAAGATCTTGGCACTGCCCAACGGGATCAACCTTCTGACCCATTTTGACCATCACGCCCCGGAGATTAGCCCTAATGGACAAGCTCACTACTGGGGTGAACCGTTGTGGGGCTACTACAATTCGGAAGATGAGTGGGTGATTCGAAAACAGATGCAGATGTTAACCATGGCCGGTGTTGATTTTATATTTTTCGACACCACCAACGCGGTCATTTATGCCAACGTCTTTCTAAAGGTGTGTGCGGTGATCAACGAGATGCTTAAGGAGGGCTGGAACGCCCCTAAAGTCGTGTTTTATACCCACTCGCGTTCATTCCAAACGGTTAGGGCGCTTTACAACGAACTGTACAAGCCTTACCGCTTCCCCAACACGTGGTACATGGTGGACGGCAAACCCTTGATAATCGCGTACACTAAGGCAGACGACGACTTAAGAGAGGCGGCATCGCGAAACGACACCAGTTACAAGCCGGGAACCCTATCCGACGAAATCCTGAATTTCTTCCATTTCCTGAAACCTCAATGGCCTTTTGATCCGGTTTATCCCGACGGCTTTCCGTGGGTGGAGTGGACCTTCCCGCAGCCTTTACACACGGAATCGGGAGTAATGAACGTTACCGTGGCCAGTCACCCGGCATGTCCGATGTCTTTCTCCTTAAGCCGCCCGGGGTGGGTTAATTGGGGTCGGGGATGGGATCCAGCCACCCGTCAAAATATCGCCGCGGATGTGGAGAGGGGTACATTCTTCCAACGGCAATGGGATCACGCCATTGCCATGGATCCACCGATGATTACCGTTGGGGGATGGAATGAATGGATTGCTTATAAACAGCCTTACGATGGGGAATACATGTTATGCGACGCGGCAAACATGGAGTATTCCCGCGATATTGAACCGATGAAAGGGGGTTATCAAGACGCTTTCTACCTACAGCTGATAGCCAACATTCGCCGCTACAAGGGAGTGAAAGCGAAGCAACCCGAGCCGAACAAACCAAAAAAGATTGACATTAACGGCAGCGTGACACAGTGGAACGATGTGTCATACATCGCACGAAACGGTGATCATGCATTCATCGCGCGAGATGCCTTTGGCGGCTCAAAAACCGTTCGCTATACACAAGCGGCACCCGTCAACAAGTTGGTGGAAATCAGGGTTGCTCACGATCGCGATCACATCTATCTCTACCTGAAAGGGAAAAGTAACTTCAATGATTACGATGGAGGAGCCAGTTGGATGAATGTTTTCGTGGGTACCGGTGAACCTTCACGGAAAGGCTGGGAAGGTTATGAATATGTTATCGGAAGGAAAGTGGAGGATAATGAAGTCACCATTGAAAAATTGGAGGAGGGGTTTAAAACATCACCTCTTACGAAGGGGTTGTTCTCTAAAAGCAATGATGTCATTCAGCTTGCTATCCCACGATCCGCTATCGGGTTAGATAACCGCCTTGAGTTTTACTTTAAAGTGGCCATGGGAGTCACCCACCCCATGGAGATAATGGATTATTACCAGTCGGGAAGCGTGATACCCATGGGCAGGCTGAGCTACATGTATCACATGGATCGCTGATTGTTTTAATAAGGGAATGCAATATCAAATATTTTTTAATCATGAAAACAAAAGTGTATCTGTTATTGGCTGTGTTGACCTTGTCATGTACATTTACCATGCACGCGAAGTCACAACAACAGCTTACGGTATCGGGTGTGGTCGTGGATGATCAAAGCGAGCCACTACCCGGTGTGACCATCCAGATAAAAGGAACGGTGCAGGGCACCACCACGGATGTCGATGGCACGTATTCTATCACGGTTCCTAACGATAATGCCGTTTTGATTTTCTCTTTTATCGGTTACCTTTCGCAGGAGATAACGGTTGGGAATCGCCGGGTTATTGACGTGGTTTTGCAAGGGGCTACCACGGAGTTAGAAGAGATGGTGGTCGTAGGTTACGGCCAGCAAAAAAAAGAGAGCGTGGTTGCCGCCCTTTCCACCATATCTGCCGTTGGATTGCGGCAAACCCCCGCGTCAAACCTCGGCATCGCGTTGGCTGGCAGATTGCCGGGACTAACTGTACTACAGCGTTCCGGGGTACCGGGAGGGGAAGCCATGGAGTTTTACATCAGGGGCAGAAGCACCGTTAACGGACAAGAACCTTTAACGTTGGTGGATGGAGTAGAAAGGGACTTTCACGCCCTTGATCCCCGGGAAGTAGAAGCCATCACGGTATTGAAAGACGCCTCCGCGACAGCCGTATACGGTGTGCGTGGAGCGAATGGTGTCATTATTGTTACCACGCGTCGGGGCAAGGCTGGAAAGCCGGTTATCGATGTCACCACCGAACAATCGTGGCAAACCCCTACCCGTCTTCCCGACATGGTCTCATCCTACGATTACGCCCTGTTGAGAAACCAGGTAGAAGCACAAAACAACAGACCCCCCATCTATGATGATTACAGCCTTGAGCGCTACCGGCTAGGGGACAACACCGTGTTATATCCCGTGCGGGACTTTGTGAATGAGTTCATCAGGGACTACTCTCCCATGCAGCGGGTAAACGTGAACGTGAGCGGTGGAAGCGAGAAGATGCGTTACTTCACGACCGTTGGATACCTCTACCAGGAGGGAATCTTTAAAACCGAAAAGTTCTCGGACTACGATTATGATCCCAAATCGAAGGCCAACAGGGTCAACTTCCGGTCAAACTTCGACATCGAGTTAACTGAGAAGCTAAACATGTTCCTAAACGTGAGTGGCTACATGCAGAAAAAGAACGACCCGGTAGTCGTTCCCAACAATGCCGGTTACCTGAATGACGTGAATGCCTACTCGATTGTCATCGGTTCCCTGTTGCAAACACCCAGCAACTACCATAACGACATTACCCCGGACGGGGAAGTATTGACAAACTCCCTCAAGGGAGGCAATATCAATAACGTACCCTACGGCATGTTGAACCGAACGGGATTCAGGAACACGCAAACCAACCAGGTTACTGCCACGCTAGGTGTAGAGCAAAGTTTAGACTTCATCACGGAAGGCTTGTCGGCCAAGGTGGTGGCTTCATACGACGCGTTCTCAAGCAACCAGCAAGTGCGCCAACGCACCTTCCAACTTTACGAGGCTGTTACAGATCCCCTGGCCCCCGATTCAGTTACCTATCAACCCACGGGAACACAACCCAACAGCACCCTTTCGGACGCCCAATACCAAACGTTCAACAACCTTTTCAACGTGGACGCGTCAATTAACTACGCGCGAACCTTTGACAAGCACGATGTAACGGGCATGATCCTGCTAAACCGTTACATGCGGGTAGTAAACATCGAGCTACCTTACAATTACATTGGCTTGGTAGGCCGGGCCACCTACAGCTACGACCGACGCTACCTCGGGGAAGTGAATTTCGGATACAACGGCTCAGAACAGTTCGCCCCGGGACACAAGATGGGGTTCTTCCCCTCTTTCTCTTTAGGCTGGGTGTTATCTGAAGAGAGTTTCATGAGTAACACTGCTCATTGGCTATCTTTCGCCAAGCTGCGCGCCTCATATGGCCAGGTTGGAAACGACAACATGAACGGGGC
>DUPB01000012.1 GCA_012838585.1 Bacteroidales bacterium | reverse complement strand
GCGTGCTCCACGTGTTTGGTATGTACATGACCTACGATATAGCCTTCGTGTATCGGGATGCTTCTTGTGACCTCTCCATTAGCAACATCCAGTTTATGGAGAAGAGCTATTTTGAAAGGCAGCAAGAGTCCCCCCGAAACCTCAGTTTAACGATGTTCTCCGGGAAAGACATCCTGGTTGACAAAAGGTATACGCAGCTGTTCAAGCGGGGCGCTTCCGATAAAATCGCTGCTGCCGCGGTCGCACGACTCAATGAAGTAGTCGTCAAGTTAGAGGCATACTTTTCCGAGTAATGCCCGTGAGCTCCAATTTGGCCTTGTGCATGCCGATGAGGCTTTCTCGTGAGTGACTGCTAAGGCTCAACTTCCTCGAACGGGTATGGGGGGATTTTGATGCGCGCTTTCGCCGACGCGATGGCACCAACCACCCCAATGCCGTTCTTCACGTTGCTATAGGTGAGCTCCGGCTCGGAGATGGTTTGAATTGATTCTCTATCGCTGTTGGGATCGTCATACCTTCTCTTGTAATAAGGATAGAGCTCGGGTGATACGGCCGTGAAAAGCACCTCTATGGGCGGATTGAGAAACAGTTCCTTTTTCACGGGTAAGCCCCACTCTTGCTCCTCGTACGTGATATGATAACAATAAAAATTGCTCACGGAGAAGTCGAGGGTGTAGCGGTTGTCCCGGAACCGCTTGTTCGAGAAAAGCGCCGCATCGTACTGCCTCACTCCCTTTAGCTCTGCCCCCTCCGTGATAACATCTTCCACTAAGCTGTGGCGATGGCTCTCCTCGAATATCGGGTCATCGTCCGTGAATAGGTAGAGGTAGCGGGTGGGGATGTTCGGGTACTTCTCGATCTCCTCGGTCATGATCCTCGCTTGAAGCAGGAAGTGCTGGTTGGCGTTGGGGGTGCCGCCGGATACCTCCATTTTGATCCGCATGTTTTGGAACGCCTTTGCCTCGGTAGGAGGGGTGTGTGGATCGTTTTTGATGATCGACCTTTTGGTGATAAAGGTGGTGGTGTCCACGCTGTGGATAACCGGCGGGGTGGGGACGGTGGTTTCTGCCCAGGCGGTGGGGTACCCCACCGCGGATGCTTCCACCCGTACCCGGTCGCCCGCCTTGGGGTAAACTGATGATCGGTACACGCTTACCAGTGCGGTGTAATCGAAGAGCCGATCGTGGCCCTTAATGGTATCTACCCTTACCATTCGTAACTTCTCTACCTCCATGTTATTGACGAACAGGGTGAGCGTGGCTTGTTCTATCAGGTTCCGGTTGGGGGTGGTGTCGGTGTAGAGGAAGCTCTTGCTTACCTTGATCTCGATCAGCGAATCGGGCGAGAGTATCCCGTTCATCACGATCTTGGGTACGTACATTTCCGTGTCGAGCGTGATCACCTTCTCGCACGCGGTGGTCAACAGGAGGAGTGCCAGTAACAGAAGGGGGTACTTGCTATATTTTGATTGTATCATCGTGTTGAAATTTTAATCGTTGTTTATCAGTTTTTGTTGTTCAAGCGTTATTGATCATCAGCCGTTACTATTTGTCGCTTCCCGATAACTCAAAACTTGATCGTGTATGAAAACGAGGGGACGATGGGGAGCAGCGCGAAACTTTGGTAAGCCGGGTAGCTTTTTT
>DUPB01000129.1 GCA_012838585.1 Bacteroidales bacterium | reverse complement strand
TGCATCCAATGGTAGATGTTGGTGATGAACCGGAACCCCCAGGGCAAATCGGTAGGACCACCGTAAATCTCGTGATTCATCAGGTTTCCAAACCGAATCATCGCCGCCGTGAAGCCGGTCGGCACCATCACCCTGTCGAAGGTCCACAAGGTACTGAGCTTCGTCACCCTTCGAGAGTAGATCCAGACGGCAATGATAATACCGATAACTCCCCCGTGGCTGGCCAGTCCCCCCTCCCACACCTTAATCATTTCGAACGGATGTGCCAGGTAGTAGGCCGGCTCGTAAAAGAGGCAGTGTCCCAATCGTGCGCCTACGATAATCCCCACGATCATGTAGATAAAAAGCGAATCGAACCACTTCTCCAGGAGATCCTCTTTCTTAAAGATCCGATGTACAATGTAAACGGCCACGATTAGGCCAATGACCCAAAACAGGCCGTACCAGCGGATTTCACGACCAAGCAGGGTAAACAACGTGGGATCGACGTTCCAGGTTACCGCGAGTAATCTATCCATGAGCGTTCAATTTTTTCCAAAGATAGTAAAAAAGGAGCAAACAATTTTATACCAGCTTCTTTATCCAAGCCTCTTTTTCCCCGGGCAGGAGATCCACCACCGGAACCTCGATCATGGTGTAGGCGCCCGGCCGTTGCTTACCGGCGGCTCGAGCAGCAGCTACCATAACCTGAGCAGTGAGCGCGGGGTTATTGATGCGCATATCAAACGTGAAAAGTTGATTTGGCGTAACGCCCGAACTGCCTTTTCGCTCCAACCGTACGCCGTGTCCCATATCTTTCAACGCTTCCACGTCCTCTACCTGAAAAACGAGGGTTTCCTCGTTCACGAAGTAAGCGTCGGACTTGATAGCCTGGGCGACCGCCTCGAAATCGCACCCCTGACACAGCTCCACGTAAACCATCCTGCGGTGCACACCCGCCCCAGCGGGAAGGGTCACCGATAGCGCATTTTTCACCCCCTCTATCGTTTTCACGGCCACCGTGTGCCCCATGCTCATGCCGGGGCCAAAGTTGGTGTAGGTAATACCGCGGGGGGCCATCGCCTCGAAAAGGGCACGGATCACCGAGTCGCTCCCGGGATCCCATCCCGCGGATAGGATTGAAACAGCACCATACCCCTTAGCCGTTTGGTCGAGCGACACACGCATCGGAACGATCTGCCCATGTATATCGAACCCATCCACCGTGTTGATCCCCAGCTTCAGACACTCTTTGGCATACGCCTCCACCTTTCGGGTGGGCACACACAGGATGGCCACGTCTACTGCCTGCAATCGCGACACGTGGGATACCACCTCGTAAGCCTCCAGTTCTGCCGGAACATTGGCAGCATCTCTGCGGACAATTCCCGCTATATCAAAGTCGGGAGCCGCTTGCAACGCCTCCACCACATATTTCCCAATATTGCCGTAGCCAACCACAGCAGCCCTTATTTTCTTTGACATATATCCCGTGTTTGTTGTTCGTTTTGGAAACATCATGAACAGGTACGCTTCATGCAACTGCTTGACAACAAAGCCCCCCATTCTACCCTCTTTGAGTTATCCACAAAAATAGGTGAAAAAACTGCTTTATACAAGTACACGAGAAATAAATCAACTACAGACACGGCCTTTATATAAAAAAGCGAAAACCAATGTCTCCCTGAAAAGAGACATTGGTTTTAAAGCAGCATCGCCATCCTAAGGGATAGTTACCCAACGTGTAACGACAGGCCCTTTCTAAGTTTTACAACTTCATCACTATCTTAGTATACAGTATGCAAACAGATGAAAGTCCGCCACTATTTAACGATTTCAAACTGATAAATCGGATCACCCAGGTAATTAACAAAGGTCATTTTCATCCTACCCTTGCCAATGGATATAACTGAAAAACCCTCATCAG
>DUPB01000128.1 GCA_012838585.1 Bacteroidales bacterium | reverse complement strand
CGTGGGGAAAACCATCTCGCCCATCTCGGGTGAGGAGGTGAAGCGACACTACGTGCACGACGTGGTGGAGAAGATGCAGGAGTACCGCGAAGGTACCCGCATGGCCGTGATGGCCCGCGTTCAGCTTAGGAACGAGCGAACCGCCCGCGAACAGCTCGAGATACTGATGAAAGAGGGGTTCACGAGGGTGGACGTGGGTGAACGGTTCTACCGGATCGAGGAGTTGCTGGAGCAGAAAACGCTGCCACCCGCCAACGAGATGCTGCTGGTGATCGACCGTCTCTCCTGCTCGTCGGACAAGGCGACCGTCAACCGGCTGTCAGACTCGGTGGAAACCGCCTTCCTGGAAGGGAACGGCGAGTGTATCACCCGCTTTTGGGGGAGCATGGGCATTGAAACGTTCTCGTTTTCCAACCGATTCGAGGCCGATGGGATGACCTTCGAGGAGCCGACCGAACTGATGTTCAACTTCAACAGCCCCGCCGGCGCATGCCCCAAGTGCGAGGGGTTTGGCAAGATCGTGGGAATCGACGAGAACCTGGTAATCCCCGACAAAAGTCTCTCCGTGCAAGAGGAGTGCGTGCAGTGCTGGAAGGGGGAGAAGATGAGCGAATGGCGGCGCGAGTTCGTGAAGAACGCGTACAAGGTGGACTTCCCGGTGCACCGCGCGTACCACGACCTGACGGAGGAGGAGCGGGAGCTCTTGTGGAACGGCCGCCGCGACCTGGGGATTTACGGCATCAACGATTTCTTTGAAATGGTGGAGCGTAACCTGTACAAGATACAATACCGGGTGATGCTGGCCCGCTTTCGGGGGAAGACCGAGTGCACGCTCTGCAAAGGGACACGGCTCAAGCGCGAAGCACAATACGTGAAGGTGGGCGGGAAATCGATCACCGAGCTGGTGACGATGCCCATCAGCGAGCTGGCACCCTTTTTCGACCAACTTCAACTGAGCGAGACCGACGCGACCGTGGCGGAACGAATCCTTACCGAGATACGTAACCGGCTCGGATTCCTGATGGAGGGGGGATTAGGGTACCTCACCCTCAACCGCCTCTCCAACACCCTCTCGGGCGGGGAGAGCCAGCGCATCAACCTCGTCTCATCGCTCGGGAGCAGCCTGGTCGGCTCGCTCTACATCCTCGACGAGCCTAGCATAGGCCTTCACTCGCGTGATACGCAACGGCTTATCAAAGTACTAAAAGAACTCCAGCGAATCGGTAACACGGTGGTGGTAGTGGAACATGACGAGGAGATCATCCGCTCGGCCGACTACATCATCGACATGGGTCCCCTAGCCGGGCGATTGGGTGGCGAGGTGGTCTACCAAGGAAAGGTGGCAGAACTGGAGAAGAAGAGCGACAGCTTCACGGTGAAGTACCTCACCGGCGAAGAGCAAATCGAGGTGCCTGCCACCCGCCGAAAATGGAACAACTACATCGAGGTGAAAGGGGCACGGCAAAACAACCTGAAGAATATCAACGTCAGGTTCCCGCTGCACGTGATGACGGTGGTGACCGGCGTGAGCGGGTCGGGTAAGTCGTCACTTGTGAACGACGTGCTGTTCAACGCGCTACAGCACAAGTACAAGGAGAAACCACTGGAGCGAGCCGAGTTCAACGGTATCGCGGGGGATGTCAAGCTGATAAATGACGTGGAGTACGTGGACCAGAACCCGATCGGGAAATCATCACGGTCCAACCCGGTTACCTACCTGAAGGCGTTCGACGAGATACGGAAACTCTTCGCGGCCCAGCCGCTGGCCAAACAGATGGGCTTTACCCCGGCTTACTTCTCGTTTAACGTGGAGGGGGGGCGCTGCGATGAGTGCAAGGGGGAGGGCACCATCACCGTGGAGATGCAGTTCATGGCCGACATCCGGTTGGAATGCGAATCGTGCCGTGGGAAGCGCTTCTCCTCCGAGGTACTGGAGGTGGAATACAAGGGGGTGTCCATCTACGATGTGCTGGAGATGACCGTGGATCAAGCCATCGAGTTCTTCGATCGCCAAAAGGGGGCAACAGAAAAAAAGATCGTGAAAAAGATTCAACCGCTGCAGGACGTGGGGTTGGGCTACCTGAAGCTGGGGCAATCCTCTTCCACACTATCGGGCGGAGAGAACCAGCGGGTGAAACTGGCCTTTTACCTGGGTGAGGAGAAGACGAAACCCACGCTGTTCATCTTCGACGAGCCAACTACCGGGCTACATTTCCATGATATAAAAACGCTGCTCAAAGCCTTTAACGCCCTTATTGAACGGGGTCACACCGTGATCATCATCGAGCACAACATGGAGGTGATCAAGTGCGCTGACCATATCATCGATTTAGGTCCCGAAGGTGGGAAAGATGGGGGGTATATCGTCTGCGAGGGCACGCCGGAGAAGGTCGCCCAGTGCGACGCTTCCTACACCGGGCGTTTCCTGAAAGAGAAGTTGCGGTAATGGTGGTAATAGAAAGAGCGGTTATACCGAAATACCGTACTCCATCCCCTAAAACAGGTTCCGCCCGATCCAAAAGACGAGCACCAAAACCAGAACCGTGAGGGCCGACCAGCGTCCGAAGAGTGCTTTCTCAACCTTAGGATGCCGCCGGCTACCACCGAAGTACTGTAGGTAGATACCTACAAGTATGTAAGGTATTGCCACCACCATCAATGCGTTGTAACGGAAGGCGGCCCTGAAATCGAGATGCAACAGGCTATGGATGGCCCGCTGGGAGCCACAACCGGGGCACTCGTAACCGGTGAGCAGCAGAAAAGGACACCGCGGGAAAACAGGCTGTTCAGCCGGATCCAACGTGTAAAAAACCAAAAGCATCCCCACCACCACTATGGTAATGGCAATCCCCAAGCCAATTT
>DUPB01000127.1 GCA_012838585.1 Bacteroidales bacterium | reverse complement strand
CCGCGGATGTCACCCTTGAAAACCGCCTCTTCGCTGCCCATCACACGCACCAGTTCCCGCGCGTGGGCTACTCCCACGCCTTTCACTTGGGTAAGGGCGATTTGGTAAAGCGGCCTGTTTTTCATAGTATCTGCAAGTAGTCTTTAGATGTAATCCTTGAACGCTTTGTCAAACACCTCGGGCTTCGACAGCTTACCGTTCACCAGGTTCACCACCTCGATCTTGGCCTTCGCGCACAGCGCGTTGTCCCTTAGCCGGAAAATCTCCTGGTGGAAGATGAATTTCACGTTCTGTCGCTCGATCCGGGTAACGGTGCAAAGGAACTCGTCCATGCCGATAAGGGGTATCTTGTACCGTATGTCTACCCGTGCCACCACCGCGTCGATTCCCTCCAGGTGCAGCTGGTAGAAGTTTAGTCCCACCTGCTCCAGGAACTCGTGACGGGTGACCTCGAAGTAGTGTTGGTAGTTCGCGTTGTTCACGTGTCCCTGCACGTCGCACTCGTAGTCGCGCACCTTCATCCGGTACTCAAAAATCGCCTTCATATTACTCCTTTCTCGTTGTCATTCATTCGTGACTGTTTCGTTTATCACCGTCGTTTTCAGTAACACACCCACCTAGGTTATCCTTTACGGTGGTTGGTTGCGATTAACCGATTGTTGTTCGTTTATTCCCATCGTTTTTGGTTACACCTGCTTACCGTTGTTTTTTCAACCACTCCCTCGCGTTCACGAACGCCTCCATCCAGGGTGTCACTTCCTGCTTCCGGTACTTGAACGGGTAGTAGGCGTTCTGCCAGGGGAAGATGGCCCGCTCAGGGTGGGGCATCATCGCCAGGTGCCGCCCATTCCTAGAACAGAGGGCGGCGGTGGAGAAGTCCGACCCGTTGGGGTTCCCCGGGTATTCATCGTACAGGTACTTGGCGGCGATGGAGTAGCTCTCTTCCCCTTCGGGCAGCGCGAAGCGCCCTTCACCATGCGCGATCCACGCGCCCAGCTGGCTTCCTTCGAGCGACTTCAGCATGACCGAGTTGTTCTTGGGTATCGTGAGGCTCACGTAGGCCGATTCGAACTTACCGGAGCTGTTGGGCTGCATTTTGGGGTGGTTCTCTCCCATCTCGGGGTAGAGCAGCCCCAGCTCCATCAGGAGCTGGCACCCGTTGCATACGCCCAGGCTTAGCGTGTCTACGCGTGTGAAGAAGCGTTGCAACGCCGCTTTCGCCTTCTCGTTGTACTTGAACCCGCCGGCCCACCCCTTGGCGGAGCCCAGCACGTCGGCGTTGGAGAAGCCACCGCAGAAGACGGCGAAGTGAACCCCCTCCAGCGTCTCGCGGCCAGAGGTGAGGTCGGTCATATGCACGTCCTTCACGTCGAAACCGGCCAGGTAGAGCGCGTAGGCCATCTCCCGTTCGCCGTTGGTCCCTTTTTCGCGGATGATCGCCGCGGTGAGGCCCGATTTTTCCACCCGGTTGGGATCCAGTCCCATATCTTCCATCTTACCGGTGAAGGAGGATGGAATCTCGAAGCGCAGAGGCTGTCTCTTGTAGTTGTCGAACCTCGCTTGCGCGTGCTCCTCGCCGCTCTGTTCGCGGTCGAAGAGGTAGGATGTTCGGTACCAGGTGTCCCGCAACACGTCGATATCGAGCTCTTGGTAGAAATCTTCCTTGGAGATAATCAGCTTTCGCTCTTCGATGGGGCGTGCCACGATCGCGAACCCCACGCCGTAGTCGTCCAGTATCTTCTCTACCAGCCGGTGATGCTTCACCTGGATGAGCACGCCCGGGTTCTCGGAGAAGAGCACCTTGATGAGGTCGGCATGGCGGATCTTGTCCAGTCGGGCTTCGAGACCCCCGTGCGGGTTGGCGAAGCACATCTCCAGCATGGTGGTAATCATCCCCCCTTCTGAGATGTCGTGCCCGGCAAGGATAAGTCCACGCCTTACCAGCTCTTGCACGGCCGTGAACGCGTTCTTGAAGTACTCGGCATCGGTCACCGTGGGTGCCTCATCGCCCACCTTGCCCAGGGTCTGTGCGAACGCTGAGCCCCCCAGCTTGAAGAAGTCGAACGAGAAGTCGATATAATAGAGGTAGGTTCCCTTGATGTACGCGAGTACCGGGGGAACAATCCGGCGGACGTTCTGCACCTCGGCTGCCGCGGAGATGATCACCGTTCCCGGGGAGTAGACCTGATCATCGCCATATCGTTGTGTCATGGAGAGCGAATCCTTCCCGGTAGGGATATTGATTCCCAGCGCGCAGGCGAAATCGGAGCAGGCCTCCACCGCCCTGTAGAGGCGGGCGTCTTCGCCGGGGTTGCGGCAGGGCCACATCCAGTTGGCGCTCAGCGAGACGCCCTCGAGACCCCGGGTGAGGGGGGCGAACACGATGTTGGTCAGCGCCTCGGCTACCGCCATCACCGACCCGGCGGCGGGGTCGATCATCGCCACCTGGGGTGCATGCCCTATAGAGGTGGCCATGCCGGCGTATCCCCTGTAGTCGAGCGCGATGGCCCCACAGTCACTTAGCGGTAGCTGGATTTCGCCCTGGTTCTGCTGGAATGCCACCTTGCCGGTCACGGAGCGATCCACCTTGTTCGTGAGCCAATCTTTGCAGGCGACTGACTCCAGCGTGAGGACGTTCTCAAGGTACTCTGCGAGCCGCTTTAGATCGTACTCGGGGGAGCTATACTCCTCGATTACCGTACTGTCTTCCATCACCGTCATCGGTACCTTCCCGAAGAAATCCGATAGCTCCATGTCGATGGGTTTCAGGCCATCCGCTTGCCGGAAGGTCAACCGTTGGTCACCCGTGGTTTCGCCCACCACGTAGAGGGGAGCCTGCTCTCGTTTGGCGATTTGATCGATCCGTTCCAGGTCCTCCTGGTTCACCAGCAGCCCCATCCGTTCCTGGCTCTCGTTGCCGATGATCTCTTTGGCCGAGAGCGATTTGTCGCCCACGGGAAGTTTATCCATCTCGATTACTCCTCCCGTCTTTTCTATCAGTTCCGACAGGCAGTTGAGGTGTCCCCCCGCGCCGTGGTCGTGGATGGATACGATGGGGTTGTCGTCTGACTCGGCCAAGGCCCGAATCACGTTGGCCACCCGCTTCTGCATCTCGGGGTTGGCCCGTTGCACCGCGTTCAGCTCGATGCCCGAGGAAAACTCGCCGGTGTCGACCGATGACACGGCACCGCCGCCCATCCCGATGCGGTAGTTATCGCCACCCATCACCACCACCTTCTGACCGCTCTTCGGCTCCTCCTTGAGGGCGTCGCGGCGGTTGGCGTAGCCGATACCCCCGGCCATCATGATCACCTTGTCGTAGGCGAACTTTTTGTAGTTCTCGGTATGCTCGAAGGTGAGCAGCGAGCCGCAGATGAGCGGTTGCCCGAACTTGTTCCCGAAGTCGGATGCCCCGTTGGAGGCCTTCATCAGTATCTGCTTGGGTGTTTGGTAGAGCCAGTCGCGGGGCGGCATTACCTCTTCCCAGGCGCGTCCCTCCTCCATGCGCGGGTAGGCGGTCATGTACACCGCTGTGCCGGCGATTGGCAGGGCTCCCTTGCCGCCCGCCAGCCTGTCGCGTATCTCCCCTCCCGAGCCGGTGGAGGCGCCGTAGAACGGCTCGACCGTGGTGGGGAAGTTGTGCGTTTCTGCCTTGAGCGACAGTACGCTCTCTATCTCCTTGGTGCGGAAGAAGCCGGGGCGGTCGGCATGCTCGGGGATGAACTGCTCCACGGTAGGTCCCTGCACGAACGCCACGTTGTCTTTGTAGGCCGATACCAGCCCGTTGGGGTTGACCGAGGAGGTCTTCTTGATCAGTTGAAACAGCGATAGCTCTTTCTCCTCGCCGTCAATAACGAAGGTGCCGTTAAATATCTTATGGCGGCAATGCTCGGAGTTCACTTGCGAGAAGCCGAACACCTCGCTGTCGGTAAGCTCGCGTCCCATCTTGCGGCTCACCTCCTCCAGGTAGTCGATCTCGTCGGCACTTAGCGCCAGCCCTTCCGTCTCGTTGTAGGCCGCGATGTCGTCGATCTGCATGATTGCCTCCGGCTGCCTGTCGTTCACGAAGAGGGCTTGATCCAGTTGGCGGTACCTCTCTTGCAACATCGGGTCGAAATCGCCTGCACCGGTGTCCGTCGATACCGGGATAAACTCCTCTATCCGGGTGATCCCTTCCACGCCCATGTTCCGGGTAATCTCCACCGCGCAGGTGCTCCAGGGGGAGATCATTTCGCGTCGGGGGCCGATGAAGGCTTGCTCTACCACTTCCTCTTGAAGGAGTTCCGCTGACCCGAAGAGCCACGACATTTTTTGCCGGGTTTCGGTTGAGAAGTTCGATTCGGTTTCCACGGCAATGACCGTGCGCGAGGGTGTCCTGAAAAATGCAATCATACTCTTTTTTCGCTGTTTTTTGTTCCGTTATATGACTACAAAGGTAGTGAACTTTTTCGTTAAGTCAAATGGGCAAACCCAAGTTTACTTGTGGTTTGCCATGACGAGAAAAAGTCTAAACTCGTTGAACTTTTTCGTTAAGTCAAATGGGCAAACGCGAGTTTACTTGTGGTTTGCCATGACGAGAAAAAGTCTAAACCTGAGATT
>DUPB01000126.1 GCA_012838585.1 Bacteroidales bacterium | reverse complement strand
GGCGTACCTTTGTTCTGAAGTTAACTGTTTGTAATTTTTTTTCATAAGCAACATGATAGTTAATTTCGGGGAGACTTCGGTCTCCCTTTTCGTTTTTAACTCTTTTCATGTTGCTACTTGACACTCTCCGGGGGCTTCGCACCCCCGGCCGTTTGGCAAACCCCCGCGGTGTTTTTCATGATTGTTTTTGACTATAAATATTCTAAAACAAAACACCCGGGCGTTGCACTTCTAAGTTGAACTTAGGTAGCGGTAGATTTACATAGATTCAAGTATTAACGATAATTGTGTACCTTTGTTCTTAGGGTAAAGGTTTCTACGGTTTCTTACGATTATTTAATCTCTATGTTTCCACGTGTTATGTATCGAGTGGTGTAAATGCATTTACCATCTCTCTTCAGGGAGGAGCACCCGGTTGTGGTTGGGGGTACATGAATTTTTCGATTAACCAGGAGATCCCGTTTCGTTTCATGGGTGAAGTCGACGACACGGTTGTTTATAATATGTTTAAACATGTGTCAACACCCGGCTATCAAATTGATGTTGAAAATATGAGAACGCCTTAGCTCATCATCACCTATCCCAATGGCGGTAACATCTTTAATGTAGGCGAAAATATAACACAGAATAGCCTGTTTAAAAAATCAGCTGAAAATGAAAAGTCGAACTCTTATTATCGCTCTCATATTATTGGCTTATAGTTTGTTGGGGTTCGCCCAGGTATATTACCCACAACCAGACTCGAGGGGTGGCTGGAGAACATTGGTCGATTCGGTTGAAATCATGGAAAAAACCGGTATTGACATTCAAAAGCTAAACGAAGCTTTTGAATACATTAAAGGTAGCACGAAAAATGGGGGATTACTGGTTGTGCGCAATGGTTGGCTGGTTTACGAGAACTATTTTGGCTTGGGTCATCGTGAGGCCACTCCAAACCTGGCATCTTGTGGAAAATCATTCACCAGCGTCGCTGTTGGCATGTTAATAGAACAGTATCCCGAATTATTTCCGGAACGATTGGATCAAAAGATATTTAATCCACGTTATTTCCCAGACGATGCTTTTCCATTATCAGATCCTATGATGGAAGAGATTAAACTAGGTCAACTCTTGTCGTTCTCAGCAGGAATACGGGGGAACAACCCGGTTTTCATCCATCATAATCCCCATACTATAGATCCTGTTGGACCCGATGGGTGGCAAGCTATGGTAGACGAATATGCGCTGGGAAAAAAAGATGTTGTTGTTAACGGGAAAGTTCGGTATTCAGCAAAAACGTTATGGTGTGAACCCGGTGGAGGATATTCGTATGCTACAGCATCCATTCACATAGCCTCGATTATGCTTCGTTTCATTGCTGGAGTGGAGCTACAGGAATACCTCGATAAACATTTAGCGAGTGAGTTAGGCTGGGGTCAATGGAATTTCGCCTATCGGGATCAACCTATGATCAAGCACACCCCTGGCGGTGGCGGCATCGCGTTAAGAGCTACTGACATGCTCCGTTTTGGTTACCTGATGTTGAATAACGGTAGGTGGAACGATAAGCAAGTCATTCCCGAGTGGTACGTTACACATTGCTCACGGATGTCACCATACAATATGCATTATCCATACAGTTTACAATTCGATGTCAACTCTAATGGATACTGGCCTGAGATACCACGTGATGCCTATTGGAAATCGGGTTCCGGAAATCACTGTATCTACATCGTCCCGTCACTTCATCTGGTAGTATGGAAACTGGGGGGCCGCGACGGTCAATATGACTCAGCGAATACAGGAATTCCGGTTCATCCACAAGCTCCGAGAACAAACGATGACCGAAAAGGCTGGAAAGCGACAGTTGATCAGGAGGAGGCTATAATACAGACGCTAAAAATGGTGGTCGATGCTATAATATACAAGTAACAGTAGAACTCACAAGAACGTTTTTCAAGAAGAAAATATGGACAGACCATTTGTAAATTGAGGAAAATGGTGTATCTTTGCATCCGCAAATAAGGGCTCCGTAGCTCAACTGAATAGAGCATCTGACTACGGATCAGAAGGTTACAGGTTTGAATCCTGTCGGAGTCACACTGAAGCAGAGGCGCTTGCGAAAAGATTTCGCGAGCGTTTTTTTATGCTGCTCCTGAAAATCCTCCCATGGTAATAAAAAACCCTTTCGCCTATCTCCTAATCAGATTTGCCCTCCCACGCCTTTATATTTCTCGATAAACGAAACTATCTTTTGATAAACTGTTTTCTTCTTAGTTAAATACTGGGGATTAAGCGGGCTCATTTTAGGCAGAATAGCGTTAAGGTCTGTCCCGGTCTCACTCGCATATTCGCGTTTTAAAGAGAAAGCTATATAGCGTTTAGCCTCCTGCTCGTTTAAGTTTTCTTCAGCGATTAATCTGCGAGCTTCCTCTTTTTGTCTTATCTGTGCATATTGGAAAAACTCCTCGATAATGCTTGCTTTGTCTTTAATTTTATCAAGGTTGGTTTCATTGATAAAATCGACAATTAAACTCTCTTTTGCCCTATGTCCCACGCTTGAGCGAATTACTCTGCGGATATCCTCAACTAACGCGTCTTTATGCTTGTGTTTTTTGTTGTTTTCAAAGATTAGCTCCAAGATGTAGTCAAGGTTTATCTCCTGCGATTTGAGCAAGTCGATTTCAAACACCACATCATTCCAATCAATTCCGCTCTCTTCCGGCTCTTTGCCCATTCTTTCGCACCTATACCAATCACGAATATCATTGTAGGTAGAGCGATAATCTTGTGCAGCACGTTCACTAAGCAACTCTACTTTCAGCATACTTGATATATCATCATCGGTTAAAAAGTAGGTCTCCTTAAACTTATCGATTGCGACCGCATCGTCTGCGTCTATTGTTTGCAACTCTTTAAGGTGAGTAAACTCGTCGTAGTTTTGCAGTATATTTTCAATCTTCAAGTACTCCCCAAACAGTTTTACGAACTCCTTTTTCTCTTTTTCTGTAGTTATCTCATCCGGGTTGGGAAACTTTTCATTCAACTCCTTAACCACTTCAATGTATCCTCTGCGAGCTTGTCCGGTAACAATATCGATAAATCCCTCCAAATACTCTTTGTAACTTCTTTCAAGAACTACATTTTTCGTGTTTTTATCGCCAAAAAGCGTAATGGCATCTATGGTTGCCTGCTCCAAATCTCGGAAAGTAACAATATTGCCGAAAGTTTTGGTTGAATCGTAAATGCGGTTTGTGCGTGAAAATGCCTGCATTAATCCATGATAACGCAAGTTTTTATCCACAAAGAGCGTATTAAGCAATGGCGCATCAAAACCGGTAAGGAACATACCTACAACGATAAACAGATCTATCTCCTGTTTTTTTACACGATTAGAGAGGTCGCGATAGTAATTCTGAAACTCGTTGCCATCCACGCTGTAGTTTGTTTTGAACATAGCGTTATAATCGTTGATGGCTCTTGTCAAAAACTCTTTTGAGCTGAGATCCATTGCCGAAGGTTCAAAACCTTCATCAAGAATTTCGCCGATGGCACTTTGCGCCTGATTTGGAGCATAAGAGAAGATTGTTGCAATCTTTAGCGGTTTTTCGCTCTCTTCTTGCAAGCGGTTAAGTTCCTCGTAATAACACTTGGCGGCATCTACGCTACTCACGGCAAACATGGCATTAAATCCTCTGCTTCCGCTATGTGTCCTGTGGGTTTTTATCCTGTAATTCCGTAAAATATAGTTCGAAATCTCTTTTATCCGTTCCGGATGTAACAAAGCCTCTTTGTTTTCTGCTCGGGTTAGAATCTCTTCATCTTGTTCGGTTTCGATGTGTTTAAATTTTGGGCGAACATCGTTGTAATCCACCTTGAATTTCAATACTTTTTCATCTCGTATCGCGTCAGTTATCACGTACGAGTGCAACTCACGTCCGAAAACACTTGCCGTGGTTTCTGCTCCCAACGCGTTTTCAGGGAAAATGGGTGTTCCGGTAAAACCAAATTGGTAGTATTTCTTAAATTTCCTCCGCAAATTCTTTTGGGCTTCGCCAAATTGCGAGCGATGAGCTTCGTCAAAGATAAAAACGACCTGTTTCTGATAGATAGGCAGGTCATTTTCGCTTTTCATCAAATTATTCAGTTTCTGAATAGTGGTAACGATTATCTTGTTGTCATCTTTCTCGATATTTCTCTTTAAGCCTGCCGTACTGTCCGAACCGTTTACACTGTCGGGCGAAAAACGCTGATATTCTTTCATGGTTTGATAGTCCAAATCTTTTCGGTCCACCACGAAGAAAACTTTGTCGATAAATTCCAGTTCGGTAGCCAGTCGGGCAGCCTTAAAACTTGTAAGCGTTTTGCCCGACCCGGTGGTATGCCAAACATATCCGCCACCTTCGGGTTTTGACCATTTCTTACCCTCGTATGAGCTTTTGATTTTCCACAATATCCTTTCCGTGGCGGCTATTTGGTAAGGCCGCATAATCAGCAGCGTGTTGTTTACATCAAACACCGAATAGGTAAGCAAGATTTGCAGCAGGGTGTTTTTTTGAAAAAAGGTAGCCGTGAAATCCTTCAAATCCTTTATTGGCGTGTTGTCGGCTCTTGCCCAGTTCATGGTAAAGTTAAAACCGCTTTTGTTTCGCTCCACCGTATTGGCAAAGTAGCGGGTATCAGTACCGTTTGATATTACAAAAATCTGCACATATTTGTAGAGCGAGCTTTCGGCATTGAAACTCTCTTTCGAGTAGCGATGAATTTGATTAAACGCTTCACGAATGGCTACACCTCTCTTTTTAAGTTCCACATGCACCAAAGGCAATCCATTAACCAATATCGTTACATCGTAGCGGTTAGCGTGTTTGCCTGTTTGTTCAAACTGAGAGATAACCTGCACTTTGTTACGTGCGATATTCTTTTTATCAACCAAGTAAATATTTTGAATACGCCCGGTATCAAAAACAAAGTCATAGATATAATCGTCGTGAATTTTTCGGGTTTTTTCTACCAAATTATCGCTCGCTTTATCCAGATATTCTTCTACAAAACGCTGCCACTCGTTGTCCGAAAAATGAACATCGTTAAGTAACTGAAGTTGCACCCTTACATTGGCAAGCATGGCTTCCGGTGTAGTCAAGCCAGAGCGTTTTTCATATCCTTGACTTACCAAGTCTTGAATAAACTCACGTTCCAGTGCCGCTTCGCTTTGATAAACAGGTGAAGTCTCTTGCACTTCCGATAGCTTTGTATAGCTATCGAGAACGATAAAATTGTTGGTTTCTGCTATGGGTTTATACATCTCTTGTGATTTGGATTTGCAGGGTTATTATAACTCAAAATATCGCTTAAATAAACGATTATTTCCAATATCATTGATTTGTGTGATACAATTATTCATTTTTATTTTTAATACTACCAAATGCCAATAACTTATCCCTATAATATTCATACTGCTTTTGGCGTAGCTCAATCTCTTTTGGCAAACCTTCACTTATAGATCTTGTAAGCGTCTCGAATTTATCAAGAATATTTACAATGCGTTCTTGTTCTTCGGGCGAAGGAATAGGAATTTTTATTTTAGCTAAATTGTCAGGGTGAACACGTCTAACTTTTGCACCTGTAATAAAAGGTCTTTTTTGCTTGTCAAATTGTTCTGTTTGGAAAAAGTAAGTAACATATTTCGGATGCAAATTGTGAGTGTAAAAGCAAGCATCACTGCTAACGGCAATTTCTTCTTCGCCTAACCATGCTACTGCTTTACACACATCTTTATCATCTTCACTTGTTGTTGCTATTATTAAATCGCCATACTTGGCTTTTCGTGAATTTTTAGCGGTTTTTTGCGAAACAAATGTTGTTGTTTCGTTAGTGTGAGAACCATAGTGCGTATGAATTTGGCCATAATGGATGCAGCCTACTCCGGTTTCCGTGAAATCTTTTTTCTGTATTCCCAAACCTCTAGTGAACTTACCAATTTCTCCCAACGCTTTCCATTCCACTTTACCTTGTGGCTGCCAAACAGAATTGTTTGTGTGTAAATCCAATTCGGATTGTGGTTGTGATGAATGGTCGTTTTCTTCAATGGAAGAGAGTAATTGTTCACGATAATAGTCGTATTGGGATTTTCTCGCTTGCAGCTCCGCTTGCAGTTCCGCTGTAAGCGTCGAAAATTTATCTAATATCTCCACAATTTCCTCTTGAACTGATAGTGGGGGAATGGGGATAGGAAACTTTTCCAGCATGGGCTTTCTAATAGAACTAGCAGTAGCACCAACACTTTTGGAAATAATATAATCCTTAAAGTAACCTTGCATAAAATAATATAGGAACTTAGTAGATACTTTTTTATCAACTATATGAACTCTATATGCTCTTTGATGAAGTGCATATTTACCATTCGCGTAATGAAATATATCGCCGATTCCTCCTTCTCCGGGTATTATTATAGCCACTTCATCAAACTGATAAGTAGAGGAACGCAATACATTTTTTGACCGTACATAGAAAGGATATTCACCGTTTTCAACTTCATCTTTTCTGTTAGAATTGCCAGTACCTATTTCAGCTACTTTCTCCAATGGTTTCCATTCCACCTCTGCACCTTGTAATAATTGTTTTATACTACTCATCTGCTCCACCTTTTGATAATGCTTTAAGTCCCTTTTCAAAATCGGAGATTATCTTTTGTGTTTTGTTAAACTCATCGTACTCCGCTTTGGCTTTTGCCTCTGCTTGCTTTTTACTGATTTTTCCTTTTCCCTCTAAAATATCGTACTTTCTGAAAGCCAAAAACTCATTGATACTTGTAGCGAAATCTTCCATTGTGAAAATATTTTCTCGCTCAATCAAATCTTCTATATAATCGAAATAACCTGTAACAGTACGTTCTAGCTGTCTAATCTGCTTTTCGTTCAAATAGTTTTTGGCAATTGTTACATCGCTTTTTAAGATTCTGCCATCGGGGGCATTTTTCCACGTGGTCAGCCCCATATGCTCTTTGGTTCTGTCTGCGGTAGAGCTGATGATCTCTGCAGCAGTTTTACCCGCAATAGCGTAGTGAAACTTATTCTGAATCATTGCGTAGAAATTTTGAGTTATCTCCGCGTTTTTATCGTAGTCGATGCTACATTCGGCAAAAATATCGGTAATTTGCAACCATATTCTTCGTTCGCTGGCACGAATAGAGCGCACACGTTCCAGCAACTCTCGGAAATAGTCTTTGCCAAATACGGTTTTGCCCTGTTTCAAACGTTCGTCGTCCATAGCAAAGCCTTTGGTCATATACTCTTTCAGAACGCCTGTTGCCCAAATCCTAAAGTTGGTTGCCTTGCGTGAATTGACCCGATAACCTACTGAAATAATAGCATCCAGGTTGTAAAACTGAGTTAAGTAGTTTTTACCATCACTTGCAGTTGCCGAGATTTTCTCGGTAACTGAATTTTTGTCGAGTTCTCCCTCGTTAAAAATATTTTTCAAGTGCAGGGAAATGTTGTCTGTGGAGCAGCCAAAAAGCTCTGCCATCGCCTTTTGCGTGAGCCAAATCGTGTCATCCCTGACAACTACGCTTACCGACACATCCTCTTCGGGTGTGCTGTATATCAAATAATTCAACTCCTTATTCATCGTCTATCCCTCCAATTCTTCTATAATTGCATCAATATCGGCACGTAGAGAGTTGATTTTCTCCACTGTCGTAGCTATTGCGGCATTAAGCTCTTTAATATCAATCTTTTCACGTGTGTCTTTTATCTCTACGTAGGAACTTACAGAAAGGTTGTAGTCGTTTTCGGCAATCTCACGGTTGTCTATCGATTTGGCTATATACTTCACATCCTCTTTGTTGTCGAAAATCTCCATAACTCGTGCAATATGGTGGTCTTCGAGCACATTGTTATTGGTCACTTTGGTGTAAAACTCTTCACCACTTGCATCAATAAACTGAGTTTTGGTATCGCTTTTATGCTTGGAAAGTACCAGGATGTTGACGGCTATGGAAGTGCCGTAGAACAGATTGGGCGGCAGAGCGATAACGGTTTCCACAAAGTTATTATCCACCAAGTATTTTCTGATTTTCTTCTCCGCACCGCCACGGTAAAAGATACCGGGGAAACAGACAATGGCAGCTCTTCCTTTGCTTGATAAGTAGTTGAGTGAATGGAGTACAAAGGCAAAATCGGCTTTTGATTTGGGTGCCAACACCCCGGCAGGTGCAAATCGCTCATCGTTTATCAGTGTCGGATCGTCCGTACCTTTCCACCTGATAGAGTAGGGTGGATTAGAAACAATCGCATCGAAAGGTCTTTCATCGCCAAACTTGGGGTCTAACAGCGTATTGCCAAGTGCGATATGGAACTTGTCGTAGTTGATATTGTGCAAAAACATATTCATGCGAGCCAGGTTGTAAGTCGTGTGATTTATCTCCTGCCCGTAAAACCCCTCTTCGATAATATGATTGTCAAAATGTTTTTTGGCTTGTAAAAGCAACGAACCCGAACCTGCCGCGGGATCGTAGATTTTATTGACTGTGGTTTGCTTGTGCATGGCAAGCCGAGCAATAAGTTTAGAAACATTCTGCGGTGTGAAAAATTCGCCTCCCGATTTGCCCGCATTGGCGGCATAGTTGGAAATAAGAAATTCGTAAGCATCGCCAAAAAGGTCAATCTGATTATTTTCAAAACTGCCAAAGTCAAGGCTCTCCACGCCTTTTATAACGGCAGCCAAACGGCTGTTTTTTTCTTCAACCGTGTTGCCCAGTCGTCTGCTAGTGGTGTCAAAGTCGGCAAACAGTCCTTTTATATCTCCTTCGGAGGGGTAGCCGTTGGCAGAATTTTCAATAGCGTCAAAAATAGCTCTCAGGTCGGTGTTCAAATTGGGATTGGTGTTTGCCGTCTTGGCAATTTTCATAAACAACTGACTCGGGTAGATAAAGTAGCCTTTGGTTTTTACCGCGTCGTCTTTTAGTTCGGGTGTAATTATATCGTCCGACAGACTAGCGTAATCAATGCTGTCATCTCCCGCTTCGACGTAGTTGGTGAAATTTTCACTGATAAATCGGTAGAAAAGAGTGCCCAACACAAACTGTTTGAAATCCCATCCATCTACCGAGCCGCGTACTTCGTTGGCAATTTTCCATATTTCATTTTGCAACTTCTTTCTTTGCTCAATACTTGTCATTATATTGGGTTTTAAATCTTATGTTTAGTTATTCGGCATATTTACTGCTCTACAAAAATAGACATTTTTTTATCAGGCAAATTGGAGCTTTTATTCTTTATCCATTCAATTCTCCATGCAACTAATAAATTGGCTTTCACTTAATGATGTGCATAACCCTTCGTAAGTAAGCGAAGCAAGGGGGGCTTTACCACCAGCAAAGCTACAATACGAAACAAGCTTATCCCAGGTAACGGAACAGAAGTGAGCAGGCGCTTCACACTTTATCAGGCAAGAGGGGCTTTGAAAGGGTTCACCCCCTGAAGTTAACCCTACCTCTCTTGGCGTGGGGGTATTGGCAAAACGTTCCGGAATCAGGATAATCTGTTCTGGAGACAAAATTGTACGTAGTTGGGCATACACATTCCGGGCAGCGACAAGCTGGTCTTGTGAAACCATTAGGTTAACACCGGGCTTAATAGCGGTATCTTGCAACATTTTAATCTGCCGCGCAA
Source organism: Bacteroidales bacterium (assembly GCA_012838585.1). Taxonomy (GTDB): domain Bacteria; phylum Bacteroidota; class Bacteroidia; order Bacteroidales; family Dysgonomonadaceae; genus Proteiniphilum. The sequence goes on along the minus strand of DUPB01000126.1, from coordinate 933 downwards.
CGCGTTCCACTTCTGACACAATATGGGGGTAATGAATGCTAAGGTGTATTTTATCGGGATTTGCCTCAATCAGTTTTCTAAGAACCTCGCCCTCTTCCAGGGGTAATCCGTTGGAGGTGATGGTTAAATAGCAGGCCTTGCTAAGGGCGGAAATAATCTCGAAGACACCCTCATACTCTAATGGCTCTCCCCCGCCAAGAGAGATGGCCTGAACGCCATGAGCCACGCAATCCATCCCAAAGTCAATCACCTCCCGCGGCTTCCATAGTGAACTCCCTTGTTTGTTGCTCCCGTTATAACAAAAATGACACTGCTTTGAGCAGAAATTGCTGATATCTATGGATATGATCTCTATCATTCTTTCTTGTCAAGTATCATCGGGTCTTTTGAACCTCGGTATGACTTTGTAGCTAAAGCAATTATTTCCTCCTTGCGTTGAACCACCTCTCCGCTGGTAAAGATGGGATACTCCTCGTCATCAAGTATCAGTTTTTTATCGATGATACTAAAATGGTTTTCAAGACTGCTCAATGCTCCGCCCATCACAATTAACAGGTAGGGGCGATAATATTTGAGAAGTTCCTTTAGGTACTCACTTCTATTCAAGTAATTAAGTTCAAAAGCATGCTTTAGAACATAGCCGGGTAATTTTTCCAGGATATAACTGTCATCCTTTTTAATAATTGCAATGGTAGGCTCAAAAGTAAAGGTAGAGCTATAATCATCCCTATAAATATGGGTAGGAATTGCTAATTCCGCGGTGCGTACGAAAGGGGTTTTATTCTCTTCTATTTTCAGTGTAGTATATCGAGCATCCGATGGACTTAAATCTTCTCCCGACATCCAAAATGATGGGTAGTAGAATGGAATCTGAAACTGTTCGGTATCTCTAAATGAGAAGGGTAGGTGGAGTGCTCTCTCCTTATTATCCTC
>DUPB01000125.1 GCA_012838585.1 Bacteroidales bacterium | reverse complement strand
GGGCAATGGCGATGGCCATGGTAGCCTCGGTAACGGTATCCATCGCGGCCGACACCATAGGCACGTTGAGCGTTATGTTTCGGGTGAAGCGGGTGGTTAGATTAACATCCCTGGGAAGCACTTCCGAATAGGCGGGAACCAATAGAAGGTCATCAAAAGTCAACCCTTCCAAGATAATTCTTTCTGCAATAAACGACATAGTAGTACTTTTTTATTGCATGCAAATGTACGCGTTTTTTCGCGAACCTGACGAGCCCAAAGTGTTAAATATCTTTTCTCGGATGGGGACAACAATGGTAGCGGAAAACAGCTGTTTACCTGCTCAAGTCCCGTAAGAAAAAAACAATGGTTCAACCAGCCAATTATTATGGGATAATCTCTAACTGCTTGAACACTTTCGTGATAAGTTCAATGGAGCGGTCAATCTGCTCCTCGGTATGGGTAGCCATCAACGAGTAGCGGATCAACGTGTCGTTAGGCGCCACCGCAGGGGCGACCACCGGGTTGACAAAGATACCCTCTTCAAACAGCATCTTGGTGATCAGGAAAGTCTTATCGTTATCCCTCACGTAAAGGGGCATGATGGGCGTCTCCGTGGGTCCCAGTTCAAACCCGTTCGCCTTGAACTGCTGCAGCGCGTAACGAGTGAGCTCCCACAACCGCTTCACCCGCTCCGGTTCCGATCTCAATATGTCCAATGCTGCTGAGGCAGAGGCTGTGGCTGCCGGGGTAATGCTGGCGCTGAAGATGTTGGTGCGTGCATTATGTCGCAGGTAGTTGATCACCGGGAAGTCCCCGGCTATAAACCCGCCGATGGAGGCGAGTGACTTGCTAAAGGTACCCATTACCAGGTCCACCTCGTCGAGCAGACCAAAATGGTCACACACCCCTTTCCCGTTATAGCGCCGTCCCATGACACCGAGGCTGTGTGCCTCGTCCACCATGATGTTGGCCTTGTACTTGCGGGCCAACCGCAAGATCTCCGGCAGGTTGGCCAAGTCGCCCTCCATGCTGAAGACCCCGTCTACTACAATCAGCTTTACCTTCTGAGGCTCGCAACGCTTCAGCTGCCTCTCCAACGAATCCATGTCGTTGTGGCGGAACTTGTATGTCGTGGAAAACGAGGAGCGAAGTCCCTCGATGATGGACGCATGGTCCCGCTCGTCCCATATAATGTAATCCTTGCGGTCGGTAAGGCACCCGAGAACTCCCTGGTTGACGGTGAAGCCGGTGGAGAAGATGATCGCCTCCTCCTTGTTCATAAAGTTCGCGAGTTTGCGCTCCAACTGCAAATGAATATCTAACGTGCCGTTCAAGAAGCGTGAGCCGGCCATCCCCGTACCGTACTTCTTGGTGGCTTCAATCGCCGCCTCCTTCACTTTCGGGTGGTTGGTGAGCCCCAGGTAAGAGTTCGATCCGAACATCAGAACCTTCTTCCCGTTGATGACCACCTCGGTGTCTTGTTCGCTCTCTATGGCTCGGAAGTATGGATAAATACCGGCTGCCTTCACGCGTTGCGGGGCGTCGTATTTCATCATTTTTTCTCTTAGAAGATTCATCTGAAAGAATTTTAAATTGAATCTAAACTGACGGCAGGGCGAAAATGCCCGCTTTCAACGCAATCATGCTACAAAGATAGCAATTTATTTAAAAATCATGGCAGGGCAGTATCACCGATTTCAACGAACGCTATAACAAGGAATGGGGAAAGGGATTAAAAGCACGACTCAACAGCGTCTCACAAGTAACAACACGTTCTCCACGTGGTGGGTATGGGGAAACATATCCACCGGTTGCACCTCCTCTACCCTGTAGTGGCTATCCAGCAGGGCCAGGTCACGTGCCTGGGTCGCGGGGTTACAGCTGACGTAAACAATCCTCCCCGGTTGGGTCGAGAGAATCGCCTGGATCACATCACCATGCATCCCGGCACGGGGCGGATCGGTGATGATCACGTCGGGGTGGCCCTGCTCCCGAATGAAATCCTCTGTCAGCAGCTCCTTCATATCGCCCACGAAGAAACGGGTGTTATTGATCCCGTTGAGCCGGGCATTTTCCCGTGCATCGGCGATGGCCTCCTCCACCTGCTCAATCCCAATCACCTCACATGCATCCCGTGCGATGAACAGGGCAATGGTGCCTGTGCCGGTATAGAGGTCATACACCCGCTCCTCCCCGGTTAGCCGTGCAAACCGATGCACCACATCGTAAAGGCGGTGCGCCTGCTCGCTGTTAGTCTGGAAGAACGATTTCGGTCCCACTTTGAACCGCAACCCCTCCATCTCCTCCATGATAAACTCCCTCCCCACCCAGGTGATTACCTCCTGGTCGAAGATCGTGTCGTTCGCCTTTTGGTTGACCACGTAGAGCAACGAGGTGATCCAGGGGAACTCCCCTGCAATGTAGTTCATCAGTTCCTCTCGCTTCTCCGCGTCGTCCTCGTAAAAGACCACGATCACCATCCACTCGCCCAGGGAGCTGTTACGAATCACGAGCGTCCGCATCAGACCCGACTGCTCACGAAGGTCGAAAAAGGCATACCCGTTTTGGAGGCAAAACTCCCGGATGGCGTTCCTTACCTGGTTAGAACGGTCATCCTGCAACCAGCACTCCCGGATGTCCAACACCTTGTCGAACCGACCGGGAACGTGAAAGCCGAGGCTGTTCCAGTTGCTGAACGACTTACCTGACTCAACTTCCTGGTCGGTGAGCCACCGCTTGTTGGAGAAGGTGAACTCCAGCTTGTTCCGGTAGAAAAAGGGAGATGGAGCCCCCAAGATGGGCAGGAGTTCAGGCAGCTCCACCTTCCCAATCCGCTCCAAGTTATCCTTCACCTGCTTCTGCTTGAACTTCAGCTGATCCTCGTAGGGGAGGTGCTGCCACTTGCAACCGCCACACACCCCGAAATGGGCGCAGGACGGCTCCACCCGCCTGTCGGAATAGGAGCGGAAGCGCGTTACCCGCCCCTCCGCGAATTTTTTCCGCTTACGCGTAAGCTGGATATCTACCCGGTCACCGGGTGCGGCGAACGGCACGAAGAGGGTCAAGCCATCCACCTTGGCAATGGCCTTACCCTCGGCAGCCACGTCGACCACCTCGACATCCTCCAACAGGGGGAGCGCTTTTTTCTTTCTCGCCATCTCGCTACGTTTGTAATCGTGTTGAGCCAAGTACGGGAGCATCATAACCTGGCACGTGCCAAATCCGCGGGAGTTGTTACACAACCGTGTGAAACAGTTATCTCACCCGCATACGTAGACCAGTGAAGTAACTCGTGGGAACAGCATGTTAATTACCCGTCGCCAACTGTTCCTCCAAAGGCAACTCCGTCCGGATGGTCACGCTACCCTTCCGCAACCCTTTGGCAGTAGCCTCCAGGGTGATGGTACCGGGTGTCATTAAAGACTCCACCACGGCCACCAGCTTGCCGTTAAAGAGGTGCATTTGTGGCAGGTGAAACAGGTCGAGGCAGGTCGCATCTCCGTTGGCGGCAGCCCTGTACGTCCCGGCCCCTTTCACGTTAAAGCGCACCAGCTCGTTCACGTTAGGGCATGGGTTGCCATTACGGTCCACCACCCACACGGTCACGAAAGAGAGGTCCTTGCCATCAGCCTGTATCACGTCGCGATCTGCTTCCAACACGAGGCGGTGCGGCTTCCCGGCCGTACGCACCTCTTTCTCCGCCACCGCTTTGCCCTGCTCATCATACGCTACCACCTTCAACGTGCCCGGCTCGTACCGGGTATCCATCCACATCAGTCGGTACCGTTTCTGCCTCTCGAAGTTTTTTTGCGCCTCGGCCGTGTAGCTGCCATCCAGCGGCACCGAGCGATCTTTGGCACGTACCCCCTGGCTCTTGCCGTTAATAAACAGCTCTGCCGAGGGGTAGTTGGTATAGACGAAAACGGGGGTCACCTCACCCTCGCGCCCCTCCCAATTCCAATGGGGCAGGATATGCAACGTCTCCACCTCCCTGTTCCAGTGGCTGCGGTAGAGGTAGAAGCGATCCTTAGGAATACCCGCCAAGTCCACCGCCCCGAAGAGCGAGCTGTGGCTAGGCCACGCGCTGTAGTAGGGCGTGGGTTCACCCAGGTAGTCAAAGCCGGTCCAAATAAACTCGCCCATGGTGTAGGGTAGATCGTCATGCTGGATAAAATCATCCTCCGGGAGGTTCGACCAACCGGCGTGCTCCACGTCGTACGATGAGGCCTGATGGTCGTCGTAAGTCGCCATCGCCTTCCGTTCAACGGGGAACTTGTACACTCCCCGTGAACTGAGCGTGGAAGTGGTCTCGGTGCCCAACACCATCTGTTGAGGCAACTTCTCGTATGCTTCTTGATAGCGGAACGAGCGGTAGTTAAAACCAGGGACATCCATGATGGCGGCCATGTAGTTCGAGAAGACGGCATCCGGACGATCCATCCCGTTGGTCACGGGCCGTGTGGGGTCTTCCCGGTGGCAAATATCTTGCAGGAAGCGGGCCGTTTTGGCCCCCTCCTTATGGCTCTGCTCCTCCACCTCGTTCCCAATACACCACATCACCACGCTGGGGTTGTTTCGGAAGTGGTGAAGCACGTTCACCATATCTTTCTCCGCCCACTCCCTGAAGTAGCGGTTGTAACCGTTTCGCACTTTGGGGATCGCCCACTCGTCGAAGGTCTCCACCATCAACATCATCCCCATCTCGTCGGCGATACGCACGTACTCCGGTGCCGGCATGTTGTGTGAAGTGCGAATAGCGTTCACCCCCATATCCTGCATGATCCGGAACTGCCGGCGGATAGCCGCTTCGTTCACCGCACCACCCAACGGTCCCAGGTCATGGTGCATACACGCACCCTGGAACTTGACCGGCCGACCGTTCAGGAAGAACCCCTTGTCGGCGATCACCTCGACGGTGCGTATCCCGAACGTCGTGTAATACTCATCCACCGGGTAGACAACCTCCTTCGCAGTGGCAGTTGAACCACTGGAAGTTCCGCTCCGCCCCACCTTGCTCACGACGGAGCGCACCGTGTAGAGGTTGGGTTGACGGATATCCCACAACAGCGGGTTCTCCACGATAAGCGTCTGCTCCAGCTCCTCCCCGACGAACCGGGTGAACTCCCCCTCCGCCTCAGCCACCACCTCGCCACTCGGGTCGAGGATAGAGGTCGTCAGTTTGACGAAGTAGTGATCGCCGTACCCCTCCCCGTGCCGCACCTTAGTTCGTACGTTGACCCGTGCAAACCGATCGTTCACCAAGGGGGTAGTCACGTAGGTTCCCCATACGGGGATATGCACCTCGTTGGTGGTAATCACGTGCACGTTGCGGTAGAGCCCTGCGCCGGGGTACCACCGCGACTGCTCCTCGAAATTCTCCAACCTGACCGCCAGGACATTGTCCCGTCCATCCTTGTTGATCAGGGGCGTCACGTCGAAATGGAAAGTGTTGTAGCCGTTGGGCCAGTAACCCACCTCTTTACCGTTCACGTAGACCCGCGCGTTGCTCATCGCCCCATCGAATTTCAAGGTGACCCGTTTCTCCCGGCTGAATTCCGGAACGGTAAAGCGGGTACGGTACCACCCGGCACCGGTAAAGGGCAACCCTCCTGTCCGGCCGTAATGCTCGATGGCCGTCGTCTGCCCATCCTGCACGATTGCCATCCTATGGATATCGTTACCCTTATCGAAGGGGCCATAAATGGCCCAGTCGTGTGGTACACGGACGATTTGCCAATCGCTGTCGTCAAACCGCACCTCAGCTGAGCGGGAATCGTCCTCCCTCGTGAACCTCCACACCTCCTCCAGCATGACCTCGGTGCGGTGCTGCGCTTCTGTCATCGGCCACGCGACGAAGAGGGCTACCAGTAAAAGCGCTATTCTATTCATGGATACTATTGTTTCTCGTTATTACTTTTCGTTTATCGCATGCTCGTTATGCATCAGCTAAGCTTTCGCGTATAGCCATCGTTTTTTCAGGCTTAATGATAACCGTAATGGCAGCGAAAATGCAACCACGCTAATCGCGACCGCAGAGGGCAAAAAAGTCGTTCCCCTTATCGTCCACCAGAATAAACGCCGGGAAATCCTCCACCTCGATTTTCCATATCGCCTCCATACCCAGTTCGGGATACTCCACGCATTCGAGGCTCTTGATGTTCTCCTGCGCCAGGATGGCCGCCGGGCCACCGATGCTGCCCAGGTAGAAGCCGCCGTACTTTTTACAAGCGTCGGTGACCTCCTGACCGCGGTTCCCCTTAGCCAACATGATCAAGCTCCCCCCGTGCGACTGAAACAGCTCCACGTAGGAGTCCATCCGTCCCGCCGTGGTGGGTCCCATCGACCCGGAGGCGTACCCCTCGGGGGTCTTGGCCGGACCCGCATAGTATATGGGGTGATCCTTGATATATTGTGGGAGTCCCTCACCACGGTCAATCCGCTCTTTCAGCTTGGCATGCGCGATATCCCTGCCCACGATAATCGTCCCGTTCAAGGAAAGGCGGGTGGAGACCGGGTACTTGGAAAGCTCCGCCAGGATTTCGCTCATCGGCCGATTCAGGTCGATCTTCACACCGCCCCCTTCGCCTGGTTGACGAAGCTCCTCAGGGATAAACCGGGTGGGGTTATCCTCCAGCTTCTCAATCCAGATTCCCTCGCGGTTAATCTTCGCCTTGATATTTCGGTCGGCTGAACAGGATACACCCATGCCGACAGGGCAAGAGGCGCCGTGACGCGGCAAACGGATTACCCGAACGTCGTGGGTGAAGTACTTCCCCCCGAACTGCGCACCCAGGCCCAACGCTTCGGACGCCTTTTTCAGTCGCTCCTCTAACTCGACATCCCGGAAGGCTCGTCCCAGCTCATTACCCTCCATCGGCAGGTTGTCGTAGTACTTGGCAGAGGCCAGCTTCACCGTCTTGAGGTTTGCCTCGGCAGAGGTACCACCAATCACGAATGCCAGGTGGTAGGGCGGGCAGGCCGCGGTGCCAAGCGACTTCATCTTATCGATGAGAAACGCCTCCAGCTTGCCGGGTGCAAGCAGCGCCTTGGTCTCCTGGTAGAGGTACGTTTTATTGGCCGAGCCACCCCCCTTGGCGATGCAGAGAAAGTGATACTCATCCCCCTCCGTCGCGTAGAGGTCAATCTGCGCGGGCAGGTTGGTACCCGTGTTTACCTCGTCGTACATGTTGAGCGGCGCATTTTGGGAGTAACGCAAATTCTCGTTGACGTACGTGTTGTAAACCCCTCTTGAGAGCGCCTCCTCGTCGTTCCCATCGGTCCATACCCGCTGCCCTTTCTTCCCCATGATAATGGCCGTACCGGTATCTTGGCAGAACGGGAGAACCCCCTTCGCCGAGATCTCCGAGTTACGCAGGAAAGTGAGCGCCACGAATTTATCGTTATCGCTCGCCTCGGGATCGGTGAGTATTCGGGCCACCTGCTCCTGGTGTTCGGGGCGCAGCAGGAACTGCACGTCACGGAACGCGGCCTGCGCCAGCAGGGTCAGCCCCTCGCTCGACACTTTCAAGATCTCTTTACCTTCGAACTTAGCCACGGACACATGCTCCTTCGTGAGCAGGTAGTAGGGTGTTTGGTCGGGAGCCATGGGAAATGGCTCTTGGTAGATAAACGGTTTTTTTGCCATAACTATTCTTTTTTGATTTGATGCTATCCAACATGGAACGACAAAAATACAAAGAAAAAGCGGCATCGTGAAACGGATACCGCCTAAATATAGCTCAATTCGCTGGCTGACTTACCCCCATCACCAACGTTTTGCTAGGCAAATGGAATCAAGGAGTTACGCCTTACTTAAAATGGTCACGTTGACAGCATTAATCCCTTTGTCGCCTCGTTCCAGTTCGAAGGCCACCAGGTCGCCCTCTGCAATATCTTCAGGTGCGTTACTAATATGAAAAAAATATTCCTGCCTCCCCAAAAGATCACCGATAAAGCCGTAGCCCCGGCTCTGGTTAAAAAACTTGACGTGTCCCTTGAGTTCATCCTCCTCCTGAATCTCCATCTTCGGAGTAGATATCTCGATACTCTCCAGGTCCACCTCTTCGACCTGGGGTTCGGGTGGGGTATCGGTAATCTGACCGAACTCATCCACGTACGCGATCATCTCCTTAAAGGTGCTTGGGGCCTCTGCCCGACGCTCTTCCCGGCGCTTTCTTTTCTCTTTTCTTTTCTGTGCTTTTTTCTTTGCTATTGCTCGTTTACTATATCTGGATTTTGCCATCTGTATTGTTTTATAATTGTATCTGTTTCCTGGTTAATCAACCAAATCGGCTTTGCCGCTGTATGCCAAGCATTCACCCCCCCGGAACGAGGCGGAAGCATAACGTGGTCAAAAGGATTAATCTTCAATCTCGCCGCGCTATAATGCAAAGGTACAAAAAATAGCCTGGGGGTTAAAATCTGTTTTATTCGACCGGGCCCTCTACGTTCGTACCCAAAGCCGTCAAACCTTACGCCTCCTTTCCCGCTACCTTCTCAATATTTTTCTCATAAAAAACGACACCCTCTTGGTGAATATGATCAATTAATTCTTTACTGTTAATCTTTTCGTACGACGACAAATCAATTTTATAGGGCAGTAGCAGGTCGTCAAGATCATTTTCAATCTTGAGCAAGGTGGTCAAATCAAGTTTGCCTTTTAGGGTCAAGTCGATGTCGGAGTTGTACCTGAAAACCCCTTTCGCCCTAGAGCCATACAACAGGGCACTGTCTACTTGGGGGTATTTCCTGAACACCTCAACGATAGAGTGTATGCAGTGCTGTTTTAACCCGTATTTCATCATGACTCAAGTTAATTTGCCTTGTTCTCTATTCCGAATTGACTCCATCTGCTCTTTAAACGAGAAGAATGCCGACAAATATTCTTCCATGATCTTGCGGAAAATCTCATCGGCCGTTGTTTCATCGTACGTGTGAGAGGTTTGGTTACGACTTTTTATCATCTCCATCCAAATCTCTCCATCACTGATTAAACCCATAGAAAAACCCTCTCTCGTGGCGTCTCGTGAACCCCTGATCTCAAAATTACCTTGATAGGTTAAGTAGTCTTTCATAACATTCCATGCCAGTTCATGGGTAAACTCAAAGCCTTGTATAAGTCCTTGTTTAACCAGTTCACTAAGAATAGATTCTTCTTTGTCTAAAAAATTCTCCTTAATGAAACCAACGCTTTCCTCTAACTTCTTTAGGGCTTTCTTGAAGTTACTAAAGCGTTGCTCCCAGCGAATGCCATACATTTCCATACGATGAACGTTTATATAGGCAAATATAAGCAATTAAACGGGATAAGTGGCCTCGTGAAAGGAAAAAATCCCCGGGGAAAGATTTTCCGCCAGGGATATAAAACAGTAAACCTATTGTTGAACGTGCGGCCGAAGGGACTCGAACCCCCACGCCTCTCGGCACTAGATCCTAAGTCTAGCGCGGCTACCAATTACGCCACGGCCGCAAAACCGGTACTGCAAATCAACGGATCAACCTGTAAGCCAACCTTGCTCCTTTGATTAATCCGCGAAACCAACAGTGCCAAACCGACCGCGAAGATACGATATTTTTCCGTAAAACGATACCTTGGGGAAAAAAAGCTGGAATGCCCGCCAATATTTTGGGAATGATGGGAAAGTGGTTAACTTTGACACCGATTAAAGATAATACTAATGAGCAAGGGAACAGTAGTAATTGGGGTGATCGGGGCCGATGTACATGCCGTAGGAAATAAGATCATCGATTTCGCTTTACGGGAAGCCGGTTACAACGTCATCAACCTAGGTGTGATGGTATCGCAAGAGGAGTACATCCAGGCGGCCATCGAGACCGATGCCGATGCTATCTTGGTGTCATCACTCTACGGGCATGGTGAGATCGACTGCCAGGGGTTGCGCGACAAGTGCAACGAGGCGGGACTGGGTGATATCATCCTGTTAGTGGGAGGCAACCTGGTAGTGGGGAAACAGAATTTCGAGGAGGTCGAAACCCGCTTTCTCGACATGGGGTTCGATCACGTATCCCCTCCCGGGACTCCCATCGAAGGGGTCTTTGATTACCTCGAAGAGGCGATAGCAGCCCGAAAGAAATAGGTCAACGCCATGTTTTATCTCGCTCGATGAAATACCTAACGGCCGATTTCGGCTCTACCTACACCAAGCTGACCGCGATTGATGCGCACCGCGAAGAAATCGTGGGCACGGCAGCTGCCTTCACGACCATCACCACCAACGTGATGAATGGCTTCCACGAGGCGTTAAAGCGGCTAGAGACAGCTATCGGCACCTTCGCGTACGACAAGCTCCTCTGCTGCAGCAGCGCGGCGGGCGGCCTAAGGATGGTTGCCCTGGGCCTCGTCCCGGAGCTGACCGCGAAGGCGGCCCGCACGGCCGCGTCGAGTGCTGGAGCGAAGGTCATCCGTACCTTTTCGTTCGAGATATCCGAAACGGAACGGGAAGCGATAGAGGCCATCGAGCCCGACCTGGTGTTGTTGTGCGGGGGTACCGACGGGGGCAACCGGGAGGTCATCGTTTCTAACGCCCGCAAGTTGGCTGATGCCAAGGGCGACTTCTCCATCATCGTCGCCGGGAACAAAAGTGCCGACGACGAGGTGACCACCATCCTATCTGCCTCCAGCAAGAACTTCGTGATTACCGAGAACGTGATGCCCCAATTCAACCAACTGAACATCGAGCCAGCCAGGGAAGAGATCAAAAAACTGTTTATCGAGCGCATCGTGCAGGCCAAAGGGCTAAGCGGTGCACAAGCGTTAGCGGCGAACGAGATCATCCCCACCCCGCTGGCCGTGATGAACGGGTGCGAGCTGCTGAGCAAAGGTACAGGGGATACCGAAGGGATAGGCGACCTGATGGCCATCGATATTGGTGGAGCGACCACGGACGTATATTCCATGTCGCACGGGCACCCCACCCTCACCAACGTCCAGGTGAAGGGGCTCCCTGAACCGTACGCCAAGCGGAGCGTGGAGGGCGACCTGGGGATGCGCTACAGCCTGCGCTCGCTGGTGGAGACAGCCGACCTTGACAAGCTGGCAAGGGAGATAGACTTCCCGGTCGATGAAGTCCAAGCGTGGATAGACGCGTGCCGCCGGACACCCCACCTGCTCGCCGTGGAGGGAAGCAGAGAGCAAGCGATCGAAGAGGCCCTTGCGCGCAGTGCTACACGTATCGCCACGGAGCGCCACTGTGGATCGTGGGAGTCGGTCTACACCCCTTTCGGACAGGTGTTCGCCCTGACCGGAAAAGACCTCTCGGAGGTTGCCCACGTGATAGGCATTGGCGGTGTAATTGCCAATAGTCCCCATCCTGCCCACATCCTTGAAGGTGTTAAAAGTGAAGGGGAAAAAAGTCCCCATGCAAAACCCAAGCAGCCCGGCTACCTCGTGGACAAGCGATACATCTTCGCCTCGATGGGGCTGCTGAGCCAAAAAGACAAGGAACTGGCATTGAAATTGCTAAAAAGAGAGATCGTTTCACTATGAAATCGTTTCATTATATATAACAATATACACCTTGATGTAACAAACGTTTTTAGCTTAAAAAAACCGAACATGCAAATAAAAAACCAAAAGCTCACGGACGAAGCGTTCTTCGCGGAACGGGAAGAGGTCCTGAAGCAATGGCCCACTGGCAAGGGGGTCGACCTTGATGAAGCGGTGGAGTACCAGAAAAAAATCCCCGCCTCGAAACGGTTCGGCCACGTGCTGGCCAGGGGGGTGGAAGAGAAGGTGACGCTGATACAACCGCGTGCCGGCGTGGCCATCACCAACGAACACATTCAACTCCTGCGCTACCTCGAAAAGGAGGGGGAGGCTGACCTACTGCCCACCACGGTGGATAGCTATACCCGACTGAACCGGTACACCGAGGCACAAACAGGCATCGATAAGAGCAAGGAGACGGGACGCTCCATGCTGAACGGGTTCCCCATCGTGAACTACGGCGTGCAGGTGTGCCGGGATGTCACCTCAGCCTTGAAAAAACCGGTGCAGGTGCGCCATGGCACACCCGACGCACGGCTACTCACCGAAATCAGCATCGCCGGGGGTTTCACCTCGTACGAGGGTGGGGGCATCTCCTACAATATCCCCTACTCCAAAGATCACTCGCTGGAGAAGACCATCGCGCACTGGCAATATACCGACCGGCTGGTGGGGCTGTACGAAGAGGCCGGGGTATCAATTAACCGGGAGCCATTCGGCCCGCTGACCGGCACCTTGATACCGGCCTCCATCTCCAACTCGGTGGCGGTTATCGAAGCGTTGCTCGCGGCCACCCAAGGGGTGAAAGATATCACGGTGGGATACGGGCAGTGCGGCAACCTGATCCAAGACGTGGCGGCGATTAAGGCATTAAAGAGTGTCTGCCAGGAGTACCTCGATAAACATGGGTTCCACGATATGCGGGTCACTACCGTCTTTCATCAGTGGATGGGCGGCTTCCCACAAGACGAGGCCAAGGCGTTCGGGGTGATCTCGTGGGGAGCGGCCACGGCAGCACTGGCCAAAGCGACCAAGGTAATCGTGAAGACCCCGCACGAGGCGATGGGCGTACCCACGAAAGAGGCCAACGCGGCCGGGCTAAGGGCCACCAAGCAGGTGATATCGATGCTCAGGGACCAAGACCTTCGGGGTATCCCCGCCGTGCTGACGGAGAGCGCGATCATCGAAGAGGAGACCAAGTGCATCCTGAACCGGGTAGAAGAGCTCGGGAAAGGGGACTACGCGGTGGGAACCGTCGCCGCCTTTGAGGCAGGTGTGCTTGATATCCCATTCGCACCGAGCAAGTACAACGCCGGGAAGGTCCTACCGGCAAGGGACAACATGGGTGCCATCCGCCTGCTGGAGATGGGGAACCTCCCCTTCACTAAGGAGTTAAAAGATTTTCACCGCGCCAAGCTCGAGGAGAGAGGCAAAGAGGAGAAGCGACCGGTCAACTTTCAAATGGTGATTGACGATGTCTACGCCATCGGGAAGGGATTCCTCGTGGGACGGCCAAGATAATGCAAAAAAGTAGCTGTTCTTTTGCTTTCAGGCTCGACTGAAGCTACTTACGTGACCCATCAGCTGCTTGTTCACTAAAAGAAAAGAATTCAGCTACGCTGCACTTTTGCTCACAACGGCACAAAACAAACAAGTTTGTTTTGTGCTCGCATTGCTTAACGCAAAAGTTGTCTACGCTTCAAACAGCTTTTCTTTCTTAACGCGAACTTCGCAGGATGTGTCCCCGCATAAGTAGCTAAGGCCTTCGCCTTGAAAGCAAACAAAATGAATAACACAACATGCAACAGCTAAAAAAATAAATAAAATGAACCATATGAAGATAGTTGACGTGATTTGCGCCCCGGGAAAAACAGGGTTTTTCTTTGATGATCAGAAAGCCATCAAGGGTGGGGCTAAAAGCGATGGCGCTTTCTACGTGGGCGATCCCCAAACACCTGGTTTCACGGCGGTCCGCCAGGCGGGCGAAGCCATTTCGGTACTCTTCGTCCTGGAGAACGGGGCGATAGCGCATGGCGACTGCGCAGCGGTGCAATACTCTGGCGCGGGCGGACGTGACCCTCTCTTCCTGGCCGATACCTTTATACCGATCATCCGGGAGGAGATCGCCCCGCTCTACGTGGGGCAAGATATCACCACCTTCCGGGAGATGGCCGATCGGGTGGACAAGAAGGTTCGCCCATCGACCGGGAAGCCGTACCACACGGCTATCCGGTACGGCGTGACCCAAGCCTGCCTTGACGCGGTGGCCAAGAGCCAAGGGCGACTGATGGCCGAAGTAATTGCCGAGGAGTATGGAACCGACCTTTCGAAAACGCTTATCCCCATCTTCACGCAATCGGGTGACGACCGCTACCTGAACGCCGACAAGATGATTATGAAGGGAGCCGACGTGCTGCCGCATGGCCTCTTTAACAACGTGGAGACGAAAACGGGTCAAAACGGCGAGAAGTTGAAGGAGTACGTGGGATGGCTTCGCGAGCGGATTCTCAAGCTGAAACCCCACGAAGGGTATACCCCAGTCATCCACATCGACGTGTACGGAACGCTGAGCACGGTTTTTAACGATAATACCGATGCAATCGCCGATTACTTGGGCGAACTGACCGAAATGGCACGCCCCTTCAAGCTGCGGATAGAGGGACCGGTGGACATGGGCGACAAGGCGGAGCAGGTGAAGGCACTGAGCGAACTGCGGACGAAGATGGAAGCGAAAGGGATAGAGGCCGAGATCGTGGCAGACGAGTGGTGCAACACGCTTCAGGACATTATCGACTTCACGGACAACCGGGCAGGCCACATGATCCAGGTAAAGACGCCCGACCTGGGCGGGATCAACAACTCCATCGAGGCGGTGCTCTACTGCAAGAAGCAGGGGATGGGTGCCTACCTGGGAGGCACCTGCAACGAGACGAGTCGCTCGGCCGAGGTGTGCGCGCACATCGCCATGGCCACCTCACCCGACCAGTGCCTTGCAAAGCCGGGCATGGGGGTGGACGAGGGATATATGATCGCGTTCAACGAGATGAGCCGTATCCTGGCGCTAGCAAAAAGAAAACGGTAAAACAGATTATTGCCTAGCGCAACCTGAGACTAACGAAAAGAAAAAACGTCAATAACCACGAAACGAGAAAGCACAACTATAAAACGTTGAGCGGGGCCGATTACTAAAGAATTAAAAAGAACCAAAAAACAAAATAGAATGAATGAATTAAGGGTACTCTCCCCAACCGCCATTTTAGGCTACGGCTTCCCCGTGGAATCGTTCGAGGAGGGAATGAAACGGGCACCGCACGTCATCGCGGTAGATGCCGGCTCAACCGACCCGGGTCCCTACTACCTGGGAGCCGGGAAGTCGTTCACCGACAACAACTCGGTAAAGAGGGATCTGGAGATCATGATCCCGGCTGCCCTCGAAGCGGGCATACCGGTAATCATAGGCACCGCGGGTGGGAGCGGGGCACGCTCCCACGTGGTCCTCACGCTGGAACTCATCAAGGAGATCGCCCACGAGAAGGGACTCACCTTTAAATTGGCCGTAATCCAGTCGGAACTGGACAGGGAGCTAATCCGGGAAAAATTCCGGGCAGGAGAGGTGGAACCCCTCTTCCCTGCGAAAGAGCTGACCGAAAAGGATATAGACGAGGCGGTGCATATCGTCGCACAGATGGGGGAAGAGCCCTACATACAGGCGCTGGAAATGGGTGCTGACGTCATCCTGGGTGGCCGGAGCTACGATCCGTCGCTCTTCGCGGCGCTGGCCATCAAGAACGGGTTCGACAAGGCGCTGGCCCTACACATGGGCAAGATACTTGAGTGTGCCGCCATCGCCGCGCTGCCCGGAAGCGGGAGCGACTCCATGTTTGGCTACCTGCAACGGGATGGCTTCATCCTAGAGCCGCTCTCCCCGTTACGCAAGTGTACGCCCCTCTCTGTTTCGGCACATACCCTATACGAGAAATCGAACCCGTACGTCCTACCGGGACCGGGCGGCGCACTCGACCTGCATGGTTGTACCTTCACCCCCGTGGATGACAACAAGGTGAAAGTGGCGGGCACGAAGTTCGTGCCGACCGAAGACTACTTCGTGAAGCTGGAAGGGGTACGGAAAGTGGGCTACCGCACCATCTCCTGCGCCGGTGTGATGGACCCGGTAATGATCGCCAAGATCAACGAGATCACGACCGAGGTGAAGAAGCGGGTGAAAAACAACTTCGAGCACTACGGCTTCCAAGAGTTCTTCCTCGATTTTAAAATTTACGGAAAGGGTGGAGTATCCCTGTTTAAAGAGGCTGGGAGTGCCGCCGGGAATAAAGCTGACAGCGAATCCGTCCCCATGCCCGACGAACTAATGATCATTATCGAGGCGGTAGGAGCCACCCGGGAACAAGCCAACACCATCTGCGGGTTCGCACGGAGTACCCTATTACACTACGGTTACGAGGGGCGGGTCGCCACGGCTGGGAACCTGGCGTTCCCCTTCTCGCCCTCCGACGCGGAGATGGGAGAGGTGTTCGAGTTCAACATCTATCACCTGATGAAGGTGGACGACCCGGTATCACTGTTCCCGGCCACCTACATCGTGTTTAACAAAGGGAAAGCAACAGCGGGAAATGGCACCCCCGCTCACCTGAATAATTCCCTAGGCATCGAGACAGAGCAGAGCAACAAGAATAATAACCCCAACGAGAAAGGAGGAGAGAACCATGCGGTATAAATTAAGAGACATGGCCTCGGTTATCCGAAGCAAGAACTCGGGACCCTACGAACTCACCTTCGACGTGATCTTCCGGGACCCCGAAACCTACGAAAAGGTGAAAAGCGCCGGTATCTTCAACGCGAAGATGTTCGCAAAACTGTATGGCATCCCTGAAGCAAACGTGATAGGGGTAGTCCATTTCGACCCGGCGAAAGCGATCAAGACCACCATCGTTCGCCCCATCCCCTCGGGAACGCTGGGAGAAACCGACGTGTATGGTGCACAACAACACGCGCCATTAATGAAACTGGAATTCGATCTGTAAAAACCCACCCCCAGAGTCGTAACATGCGCAGCTTTATCCAGCAATACATGGTGTCGGCCCAGTACTTCGCCCCGCGGGGCAAAGAGCGGCTGATGTTCTTGGGCGAACAGATCGCTCACAAGCACCTCTCCTATACCGACCGCCTCATCGGCATCATCGGTGATGCCGGAGCCGGCAAATCCTCCTTTGTAAAGGGGATGTTCCCTGGCCTGCAGCTCTCAAACGATGACGATATCGTGCGCCCCGACAAAATCATGCAGATACGTGACCCTTTTCCCGACCTGGAGCAAGCCACCGCGTTTCATATCGACGTGCGCTTCCAGATGGCCTTCACCCAGCTGCACGAGATCGCGGACTATGTCCACTCTCTTCTGGAGCGGAAACGGCGCATCGTGGTCGAGCACTTTAACCTGCTGTTCCCACTAATGGGGAGAAACGCCGATCTGATAATCGGTATAGGGGAGGAGATTATCGTCGTGAGACCAAGCGTGTTCGGGCCTAGTCCCGACAGCATTT
>DUPB01000124.1 GCA_012838585.1 Bacteroidales bacterium | reverse complement strand
CGAGCTGCAACCACGGTTTCGCCTCCTTCATAGGGTACGTCTTATACCGGGACGTACTGGGAATCAAGGAGGTTGACCGTACGAAGAAAAAGATCACGATCAGGTTCACCGACCTCGACCTGGAACACTGCAGTGGCTCTATGCCGGTAGGTGATGAGGTGATCAAGCTGGCCTGGAGCCGTGAGAACAACACCCTCCAGTACAAGCTAGAGGTACCCAAGGGGTTCAAGGTGGAGATTGAAAATATGAGCAGCGCGGAAATCATACCGATGGAATAACCCAAACTCTCCAGATGATGAAAAATAAACTGTTAATATGCTTATCCCTAGCCATACTGGCGTACCAGTATCAATCAGCGGCTAACACGTTATCGTTGAACGGCAACTGGGAGTTGCTGTTTTTCCCGCAACCCCGGGAGGCAATCGTTAACCCAGCCCAGTTAAAGGGAATCAACGCGCAACAGATCCAGGCTACCGTTCCCGGGAACGTGGAGTTGGATATGTTGAAGGCGGGACTCATTGATGACCCCATGATTGGCAGCAACATCTATTCCCTACGCGAGTACGAAGGCTACCAATGGTGTTATACCAAGACATTCGCATCGCCCGCCTTCAACGACGACGAGCAGGTACACCTCTTCTTCGGGGGTATCGACTGCATCGCTGAGATCTGGTTAAATGGGCACCACCTGGGATCGGTTAACAATATGTTTATTGAACATGTTTTCGATGTTACCTCCCTACTGGAAAAGGAACAAGAGAACAAGTTGCAGGTAATCATCCGTTCTGCCGTCATCGAAGCGCAAAATTTCGCGTTGGGAACAATTAGCATAGGCAATTTCGCGGCAGCCGAATCGACCTACATACGCAAAGCACCCCACGGCTACGGGTGGGACATCATGCCCAGGCTGGTGAGCGCCGGGCTGTGGCGCAACGTGGAACTGAGGGTGGTAAACAACACCCGAATCGTGAACACGCACTGGATGACCTCCAGCGTGGACGTGGAAAACCGGAGAGCGAAACTTTTCGTTGACGTGCAACTGGCCATACCCTTTGAGCAGCTGGATCGCACAAACGCCGTTGTCACCTTGAAGCGGGAGGGGGAGGTGGTGTATAACAGTAGCCAGTTAGTCACCAATCACGCTTTTCGCCACAGCATTCACCTTAACGACGTCGATTTTTGGTGGCCCCGGGGTTACGGCGACCCCGCGTTGTACGATGCCGAGGTAAAGTTGGTCACGGAAGATGGGAAAACGGTGTCATCGCATGCATGCCGCGTGGGCGTGAGAACGGTCAAGCTAGACAGAACAGACCTGAATGACAGGCCGGGGCAACCGGGGCGATTTTGCTTCGTGGTCAACGGCGAAAGGTTGTTCATACGAGGCACCAACTGGGTCCCGTTGGATGCCCTGCACAGCCGGGACGCATCGCAATTAAAAGATGCCGTGCAGCTGATGGTCGACATTAATTGCAACATGGTAAGATGCTGGGGTGGAAACGTTTACGAGGATCACAACTTTTTCGACCTTTGCGATGAGCATGGAATCATGGTATGGCAGGATTTTGCCATGGGGTGTACCTTCTACCCCCAGAGGGACGACTTTGCCAAGGCGATTGAAGAAGAAGCCATCGCCATTGTCACCAAACTCCGAAGCCATCCATCGCTCGCACTGTGGTCGGGCAATAATGAAAACGACGCCGCCTTACGTTGGTCGCTCGTGGATTTCAACATCAACCCCAACCGAGACGTTATTAGCAGGAAAGTACTTCCCAGGGTGATTTACGAAATGGACCCCACCCGCGATTTCTTGCCCAGCTCACCCTATTATAGCGAAGCCGTTCACGAAGGGGGAAGCCACAGCGACCTGCTCCCGGAGAACCACTTGTGGGGACCGCGGGGGTATTACAAAGACAACTTTTACACACGGACCAAAGCCCGCTTCGTGAGCGAGATCGGCTACCATGGCTGCCCCAACCGATCAAGCCTGGAGAAAATGTTCACGAAAGACGCGGTAATCCCCTGGCTCGATGGGAATGTGGGACTCTGGAACGATGAGTGGATGACCAAAGCGGTGAGGATATTCCCACACGAGCCCAAACAAGGGGGACGTAACAACCTGATGACCAACCAGGTAAAATTAGTCTTCGGGGAGGTTCCCAAAGAGCTGGACGATTTCATTTTCGCCTCGCAATCGGTTCAGGCCGAAGCCATGAAATTCTTCGTGGAGATGTGGAGGGGAGACAAACCCGAACGGTCTGGGATCATCTGGTGGAATATACGAGACGGGTGGCCCATCCTGTCGGATGCGGTAGTGGATTATTACAACTCGAAAAAGCTGGCATACTATTTCATTCAAAACGTGCAACACAACGCCTGCGTTTTCATCAACGACGCACAAGACAATATGCACCCGCTAGTGGCCGTGAACGACACCCGACAACCCGCCGAGGGAAGCGTGGAGGTCATCGATGTAGCTTCCGGTGACAGGATATACAAGGGAAGCTTCTCCATCGAGGCAAACGGGAGGACCCTGATAGATACGCTGCCTGAAAGGGACGGGCAAGGGATCCTGCTCATCAAGTACTCGATAGACGGGAAAGAGCACGCGAACCACTACTTGTACGGGAAACCGCCCTTCAAGCTGAACGAATACAAGGAGCTCTTGAGGAAAACCAATATATACCCGCTTAAATAGGCGGGTGGGATGGAATCTCGCGGTCGAGAGAACAGCTTGCATGAAAAAATAAATAAACAACAACAAGATGAAAAAACAGAGTACACTTTACGTGACCCTTTTAATGACCATGATGGTCATGATAACCATGATAGTCCTCCCCTCCTATGGACAAGCCGTATCGGTGTTCGGGAAAAAAGAGGTGATAATAAGCGATTGGGTAGACCGCCACTTTAGAAAGGGTCAGCTTCCCCCTTTCTCGTTCGTTTACAACGACGTGCATTCGAGCCAGTTTATCAAAAGGTGGAAGTTTACGTCGCAGAAGGGAGCTACCCTGCACGAGGGTGCAATGCACAACCTCTACAGGTGGAGCGATG
>DUPB01000123.1 GCA_012838585.1 Bacteroidales bacterium | reverse complement strand
TATCTCGGGAGAGATGCGGAGGATACGCGCGATTAAGTCGGAATACGAGCTCGCGCAAATGCGTGCAAACGCACTCGTACACACGAAGGTGTACGAGACCATCCCCTCGCTGTACCGAAAGGGGATGACCGACCTGGAGCTGCAGGTGGAGGTAGAGCGGCAAATGCGCCTCCACGGTTCGATAGGCATCTTCCGGTCGTTCGGGGAGAACATGGATATATTCATGGGAAGTATGCTCACGGGTGATAACGCACAAGCGCCCTCCCCCTACGACTACGCGCTCGGTGGGGCCGGTATATCGCCCCTACTTCCGATTGGGGCAAACGGCACGGTGCTAAAACCCGGTACCACGTTGATGGTGGATATGGCAGGCAACTATGGCCCCTACATGGACGACATGTCCCGCACCTTCGTTATCGAACAAGCTCCTGACATAGCCTACCGGGCGCACCAGGTCTCTATGGAGATACACCGGGCGATCGTCGAAAACGGCCAGGTCGGCACCCCATGTTCCGACCTCTACCACTTGGCCGAAGAGATGGTAAAGGAGAACGGGCTATCCCCCTACTTCATGGGGACCATCCAGCAGGCCAAGTTTATCGGCCATGGCGTGGGGTTAGAGATCAATGAGCCTCCCGTGCTCTCCCCCCGCTCCAGGGATCTACTCGAAGCCGGCATGGCCATCGCGCTGGAACCCAAATTCGTCCTCCCCAGTATTGGCGCCGTGGGTATCGAGAACACCTACATCGTGCGGGAAGGCATACGCGAAAACGGATGGGGTAGCAAACGAAAAGGGGAACGGGAAAACGACCGGGAAAGGGATCAGACAAGTTGGCTCGAAAACATCACCCTCTACCCTGAAGAGATGGTGGTATTATCTTGAGGTTCACGGGGGCATCGAACTTACTCCCCTGGGAATCAACCAGGTACTGCAAAGCACGCTACAAGAAAAAAGAGGATGCGAATGTAACACTTATCGCCTTGGAATAGCTTTTTAAAGCGCGAGTGCGCAAAATGCAAAGCAATACTTACATTTTAAACGCTTTTCTTTGTATCTTTGGAGGTATCGATCAACATTATAGTGACATTATGCCTTACACACCTAACATCTATTTTAACGTGAAATGGCATCGAGAAGAGAATTCATAAGAACAGGTATTGGGGCGTTGGGTGGCATCTCATTCCTGCATGGAGGGTGCGTAAGAACGAGCAATAAACCCAACGAAACGACTCCCCCCGCTTCTTCGCTTTTTGCTACCAAGGGAGATATTCGCATCACCAACGTGAACCTTCAATTTGAACGAGAACCCCTACTCCGTCCTTTCGGTTTCAAGGGGGGTTACCTCAGCGAGTTATGGCAGGTTATAAGCTTCCTTGAAAGCGATAGTGGGCAGCACGCTATAGGGTTAGGCACTCAAAGCGTGTTATGGTCTGATAGCACCGTGTTCGCCACCAGTTCAGAAGCCGGGGGGAATGCCTATATGCTCGCGTTAACCGAACACGCGCTCAAGTTGCTTAAAAACTGCTCCTTTAGCTCTCCCATGGATCTAATTGAACCTTTGTACGAGGAGGTATTCAAGTACGGGAAAACGATTGCATCCAACCCCGCACTGCGCGAAACGTTCGCGCTAAACGCGCTGGTGTCTGTTGACAATGCCCTTTGGCTACTCTACGCGAAAGAGAGAGGAATGACTAACTTCGATGACTTGATTCCGCCTGAATACCAATCCACTTTCTCGACAAAACATGAGAAACTCGCGGCAATGCCCTTGATTTCGTACAACGTGACCCCAAAAGAGTTGAGAAAGGAGGTAGAAATGGGCTATTTCTTTATGAAAGTGAAGATTGGCCAACCGGGCACACAGGAGGAGATGCTTGAGAAAGATAAAAAGCGCCTTACAGAAATTCACGACGTCCTAAAGGAGATTCCTACTCCCTACACGAAAAACGGGAAGTTGCCTTACTACTTTGACGCCAACGGCAGGTATGAGACGAAGGATCTATTCTACCGCTTTTTAGAGCATGCCG
>DUPB01000122.1 GCA_012838585.1 Bacteroidales bacterium | reverse complement strand
TTTTATTCAGCAGGAAGTAGCTGGCGGGGAAGTCGCCATGATTGTTTTTGTAGACGTAATATCCCTTGGGAAATTTCCGTGAACGGACGGTATCGGTGTTACGGTCAATCGTGTTTAAGTTTAAGCCGTAAGCTATGATTTCGTGCTGACTGTTTTCTGAAATCCGAACAATATTGCTGAATTCGCCCTCCATGTACCGATGGAAGGTAAAGCCGTCGTACCTGGCAATCCCACTGGTACATCCCACCCAGATAAACCCCCTACTGTCTTGATAAATTGTTTCAAGCGAGTAAGAGGGCAACCCGTCATCGGTGGTATAATGGCGATAGGCATACTCCGACGTGATCAGGTTTTCCTGAGCGCAGACGTTTTGCAGGAAGGAGAAAAGAAGCAGTACAAAAACAGCGTGTAAAACAAAGCGTAATCTACACATAAAAGAAGCTTTAACACGATCACATTCTCCCTACAAATATAAAACGTTTCAACTTCTTGACTTCTTTTTTACTGTTTTTTCTCACGCGTGTTCAATCATTATTCTCTCTTATTATGGCAACGAACGTTTTCCTGTAAACTGGTCTATTTGATATTCGTAACTAACACGGCTATACATTACGTACTCTGAACTTTTTAATCAAAGTGTTTTCTCGTTTCAAAAAAACTGTCTAACTTCGCCTTTGAAAAAACAGCAAAATTTCAAAGGTGATATGTGCAACGAACATCCCAATACAAAAAATATAACTCTTAAAGAGCGAATAGAGGCATTACCTGAAGACAGCGTACTATTCCGCTCTGATTTTCCCGAGTATCACTCCGAGTTTGTAGGAAGCACCCTGTCAGAACTGACAAGTAGTGGAGTACTATCCAAGATTGCTCAAGGAATATACGTGAAGCCGAGAAAGAGTAGGTTTGGTTTGGTATTACCATCAGTAGAAAAAGTTGTAAAATCAATTGCTGCTCGCGATAAAGCAGAAGTATTGCCATCAGGAATGACAGCTTTGAATGCATTGGGACTCTCGACTCAACTCCCTATGAGTTATACATATCTAACCACAGGAAGTGAGCGAACTATTAAATTAAACAATCGTCAGGTAGTACTTAAACGAGGTGTACCCAAAAATTTCTGTTATAAAACACGTCTTATTTCTTTATTGGTGCAGGCTCTCAGGGCATTAAAACAAGAAAATATCGGTAATGAAGAATTACGTATAATTCGTGAACTCATATCCAAAGAGCCTGACAAGAATAATCTTGCCAGGGACGTTGACATGATGCCAGTTTGGATGAAAAGAATCGTGAAACCGATGCTTAATAATTAATTGAAAAGAAATTATGGGAAGATTGTGGTTGAATAATAATATACTAGATCGTCTGGCAATGCTGCAACAGACGGAGATCGGTCATCCGGGGGTCAATCAGGTAGGAATAGAAAAAGATTGGTGGGTAACTGTAACTCTAAAGGCTCTGTTCCTGACTGAGTGTTGCGAGTCGTTGATTTTCAAAGGCGGGACTTCTCTTTCAAAAGGCTTCAATCTAATTGAACGCTTTTCTGAAGACATTGATTTGGCTATTAGCCATTCATTTTTCGGAATTGAGAAAACAAGCAAAAATCAACGTGAAAAATTGCGCAAAAAAGCCCGTGCTTATATTCACGATACACTCTCAATACAATTGGATGATAAGTTGAAGGAAATGGGCGTTTCCGGCAATAGCATAGAGAATGTGACAAAAGAGCAAGGTAAGGATGGGGAGTGGCGTTTAATAGATTCTGATAGGGACCCGACGGTCAATTTTTGCACTATCCTTCAATTATCGAAGATACAATAGCTTATATTCCTCCTCGTGTAAAGATTGAGGTTAGTGCTCTTGCGATGGGTGAACCAACGGAGTCGCGAGATATCCATTCTTTGATAGAGGAGAGTTTTGAAGGTGAAGATACCAGTGCTAATTGCAAAGTAAGAACCGTAGTGCCAACCCGTACTTTCTTGGAAAAAATATTCCTGCTGGCCGAAGAATTCCAAAAGGAAAAGCCGAGAAGCCTAAGAATGTCTCGCCACCTATACGATCTTGAGAAACTTATGGACACACAATATGGACGTGAAGCCCTGTCTGATAACTCACTCTATAACGCTGTAGTGGAGCATCGCAGGACTTATTATGCCCTGAATTATGTCAATTATGATCTTCACAATCCTTCCACTATCAATTTTATGATCCCCGAGGAAGAAATAGAGCAATGGAAAACTGATTATGCTGAAATGAAACGTTCTTTCATTTATGGTCAATCGCTAGAGTTCGAGGTTCTGATGCAGAGGATAAAGGAATTGCAAAATAGAGTGAGAAATATGTAGTATAAACATTCTGCAACTCGCAACACGTACCCTACCGGTACCGCCCCAAAGTTATGGAAGTTTACCGGGGGTGGAGGTACAACAGGTCCAACAACATGGACGATTACTGACTGTTTTAAAAACGCCAATGTAAGCAACTACGGCGATATCCCAAACCATTGGAAGGGACTATAACGCCCTCCCTCGATCAACAGATCCCTCTCGTCCCGGTG
>DUPB01000121.1 GCA_012838585.1 Bacteroidales bacterium | reverse complement strand
TATTCCAGCAAACTAACTCGGGAATAGTTAATGGGCCACATTCGCAACAAGCTACCAAACGATAGTGCCCCACAAAACTCACCGTGACTTACCAAAAACGGGAGAAGTTGTTGTAACTTGAGACGAGCAACCCCACCACCTCGGAGTAGTTGACCTGCCCCGTACTCACCTTGTTGGTTTTCAAATACGCGTCATACACCTTATCTTGCGCGTTCGAGAGCGGCGCGCTCCTGGCTGCTAGCCAATGCTCCCTGTTTTGCTTTAAATGGTTCAAGATCTCCGGCCGAACGGATTGGTAGATCTCCTTGTACTCGTCAGGGAGAATACGGCGGGCATCGTTCAACACGTACCCAAGCGTGGAGACATATGCGCTGTAACGCACCTGCTTATCATCGCTCGCCGCACAGACGATAAACGCGTAGAGGTTGGCCTCCGACTCGAGGCCGATACCAAACTGGTGCGCCATCTCGTGTGCGAGGGTGAACGGGTAGGTAAAATCGAGGCTGTAGTGGTTCACGTGCACCTCGTTGAAGAAGGGCCCGAAATACCCCGAAACGCCCGTTTTGGTATGGAACGGCTCGAACATCATCGGCTTCGCCCTTCGTTTGCCGTTGGGGAAAGCCAGCCGCAGCTGCTCGTGCAGTTTTTGGTAAACCGACTCCAGCTCCGCCTGAATCGCTTTCTTGTCTATTCCACCGCGCCCTCCAATTCCGCCCTGCTCTTTCATTCCACTCCCCCAGCCCTTTCCGCTATGTTTTCCTGTTTCCGCACCTCCTGTACCCGCGAGATCAATGACACTGTTACCGTTTGTAACGCCTATTTTACCTGTTTCCGCACCTCCCGTACCCGCGAAATCGAGGTACGACTGATTCGCGTGCTCGATGAACCAAGTCACGAAATCGTGGAACCCTTCGCTGTCGTATGCCACCTCTTCTACTTCGCAACGGGTGTAGAAATCCTGCCTGAAGTAGGCGATTCCCCAGCTGAAATAGAACCATGCGACGAGAACCGTTACGAAACGCAGCAATGAAAAGAGGAAGCGGACGAAACCGCTCCTTCGGACAATGGCAAGGACGATAATCACCAGCAACCAGAGTACCGCCCCAATCAAGAACAGGTCGTACAGCGAAAAGGAGAAGAGACCGGAGAATGAGGAGAGCAGCGTGGCCACCCCCGGGTAGACGACACGCATGTACCATTCGGAGAGCAACGGGACGTAACTAAACAGGATAATAAGCGCGAACAGGGCAATAGAGACGATGAGCGTTCTCCGCCTTTTTTTCCTCTCCAGAAGCGTATAACCTCTCGGGTGAACAGGGCGAGTTTTGTTAACCCGCTGAGAGATACGGGGGCGGAATCTCCGCTTCCTCACCCTTCCAATACCTTTCATACCCCTGGCAATACCTACTGATTTCATACCCATACTCATCTTAGTTAATCTGCTTCTTGTACACCCAGCAGCCCGGCTCCGAAACGTGGTCTTGAACAAGCGTATCGTGAGGCTCTTTCCTGAGTAGCCATACCACCATCAAATCGCCGGATGCGGCACTAAGAAAAACGATACCGAAAAGCAACCAAAAGAGGCTGCCCACGAAGAAGGCGACGACCATGGGCAGAAGCCCCAGCAGCAAGGCGGGCATAAGGGCTGCCAGGGAGTAATGTTTCACCTTCAACGGCTCGCTGCAATGGCAATAGGGTGTGAGGTATTCACGCATAAAACCGAACCGAACACTGGAAAAACCCGACTCGGCAAACAGTCCGAAAAAAATCCCGTGAATCAGCTCGTGCATGGCAACTCCCGCGATAAAAAGAAGGAAAAAAAGGAGACATCCCTGCCAGGTAATCGCCAACGCTGGTTTCCAAATCAGGTAGAAGGGAACTCCCGGAAGCACCACCGACAACCCCATGATCGCCAAGGCCCACTTGCTTGCCGCGACAATATCGATGGTCCTTTTCTCTTTTTTATACCCATCCTGTTCGTTGACTTCGTTTACAATATTTACCTCATCTGTCACGTTTGCTTCGTTTGCAATATTTGTTTCGTTTGTTTCGTTCATTACACTACAGCTTTTACACGTTCGTATCCAGCGACCTCAAAATTACATGAAAAAACCTACATAAAAAAACTCCTTCATCATCCAACCACGTTACCCGCTGAACTGTCGCGCATCATATATTTCTTTCCCCTATCACAAAAGTTCACAGGGTAGATATTTGCTTTAAAAACAATAATAAACGTGAATACACAACCGGATCGTCTGTTACGATTAGGACAACTTCATACCGGAACGACTATAAATCAAGGGCTATTTACAGGGAAAAGGCATAGAGGAAAGTCAGATTTGCATGAAATATGAATCATTTTGTATATTTTTGCATCGTCTTACCGTCGAATTGGAGGGGAGGGTACGCTTTTTAAATCAAGCAACCGTCAAATTTTTCGGAAGAGGCCGTTTTTTACTATCAGGCCATCGTTGAGTTGCGAAAACCGTTTCGTTTTGAGGCAGCTTCGGACAACAACAATTCAGACGTGAAGGCTAATAAAATTGGAGGGATTTATGTCAACGTTACGCTTTAACGCGGTAGAGGAGGCGTCAAGGAGGGTTCCGGTGGAGGTAGCCACCCCCGACAAGTTACCCTCGGAGTATTTCGGCAAGTACGTGTTCAACCGCGAGCGCATGTCGAAGTACCTTTCGAAGGAGACCATGAACATCGTGCTGGAGGCGATTGACCGGGGCACCACGCTGCACCGCGGTATTGCCGAGCACGTGGCCGCCGGGATGAAGATGTGGGCCATCGAGATGGGCGCCACCCATTACACCCACTGGTTCCAGCCGCTCACCGGGGGGACTGCCGAAAAGCACGACTCGTTTATCGATTTCGCAGGCGGCCCCGGCGAAAACATTATCGAGCGCTTCTCCGGCAAGCTATTGGCACAACAGGAGCCCGATGCGTCGAGCTTCCCCAGCGGGGGCATACGCAACACTTTTGAAGCGAGGGGTTACACCGCGTGGGACCCGAGTTCTCCCGCTTTTATCATCGACGACACCCTCTGTATCCCCACCGTGTTCATCTCCTACACGGGCGAGGCGTTGGACTACAAGACCCCCCTGCTAAAAGCCCTTTCCGCGGTGGACAAGGCAGCGGTAGAGGTTTGCAGGCTGTTCTACCCCGATGTGAAAAAGGTCTACTCCTACCTCGGCTGGGAACAGGAGTACTTCCTGGTGGACGAAGCGCTCTACGCGGCACGGCCCGACCTTATCCTTACCGACCGCACATTGATGGGGCATGAGAGCGCGAAAAACCAGCAGCTCGAGGACCACTACTTCGGTGCCATCCCCCCGCGGGTAGTCGCCTTTATGCGGGAGGTGGAACAGGAGGCCTACAAGTACGGCATCCCGTTAAAAACAAGGCATAACGAGGTGGCTCCCAATCAGTTCGAGCTAGCCTCGATATACCGGGACACCAACCTATCGGTAGATCAGAACCTGCTGGTCATGACCCTGATGCGGCGCATCGCTTCGAAGCATCGCTTCCGGTTGCTCCTGCACGAGAAGCCTTTCGCCGGGGTGAACGGTTCCGGTAAGCACAACAACTGGTCGCTCTGCACCGATACCGGGATTGGCCTGTTCACCCCGGGGAAAACGGCGTACGAGAACCTGCTGTTCGTCACCTTCCTCGTGAACGCCCTCATGGCCGTTTACAAGCACAATGGACTGTTAAAAGCCTCCATCATGTCGGCCGGCAACGCCCACCGCCTCGGTGCCAACGAGGCTCCCCCCGCCATCGTCTCGGTATTCCTCGGGAAACAGATATCGGCCGTGCTGGACAAGATTGAACAGAGCTCCCGTGATGATGATATCACCGTGGATGAAGATATCAAGCAGATGAAGTTGGGCATCGCGCACATCCCGGAGGTGTTGATCGATAACACCGACCGGAACCGCACATCGCCCTTCGCCTTTACCGGGAACCGCTTCGAGTTCCGCGCCGTGGGTTCGTCAGCCAACTGCTCATCGGCCATGATCGCCCTCAACTCGACCATGGCATCGCAGCTCATCGCCTTCAAGAAAGAAATCGATGAGAAGATGGAGCGCGGGATGAGGAAGGAAGAGGCTATTTTCGACACCCTTCGCACCTACATCCGGGAATCTAAACCCATCCGCTTCGAGGGAAATGGCTATAGCGACGAGTGGAAGGAAGAGGCCCAACGCCGTGGGCTTAATTGCGAGATGAGCATTCCCCTCGTGTACAACGAGTACACCCGGGAACAATCGGTCAAAATGTTCGAGTCCATTGGCGTGTTAAGCGAGAAGGAGCTGCATGCCCGCAACGAGGTCAAGTGGGAGACCTACACCAAGAAGATACAGATAGAGGCACGGGTGCTGGGCGACCTCAGCATGAACCATATCATCCCCGTGGCCACGGAGTACCAGTCGGTACTGCTCGATAACATCTACAAGATGCACGCCGTGTTCAGCAAGGAAAAGGCGGCGAAGCTGGCTCGCCAGGATGCCATCCTCGTGGAAGAGATCGCGGAACACATCACCTCCATTAAGACCAATGTCGATACAATGGTGGAGGCGCGAAAGAAGGCCAACCGCATAGAGAGCGCCCAAGAAAAAGCCATCGCATACCACGATGAGGTGGAGCCGTTCTTAAACGTGATTCGCTACCACGTGGATAAGCTGGAGCTGATCGTGGACAACCAGATGTGGACGTTGCCCAAGTACAGGGAGCTGCTGTTTATCAGTTAACAAGTGCTAAGCACCCGACTCCCGCGTGCTTCATTGTCGCGTTGGTGCTTCCAAACCTGACCAACGTTAGACGTACTCATCCCCGTAGCGGAGCTTTACGTCGGTCACGAAATGCTTGATGCGTTGCTCTTCCCTCTTCTTGCAGATCATCAAGACGTTACCCGATTCGGCCACGATGTAATCCTCCAGTCCCTGGATAACGGCCAGTTTCCCGTCGCTCATCGCCACGATGTTGTCGCTACTCTCCACGAAGAGCGCCTTACAGTTCAGGTGCGCGTTGTTGTTTTCGTCCCTGTCGGAGATATCGTGCAGCGCCCCCCAGGTACCCAAGTCGCTCCAGCCGAAATCCGAGATGTTCACGTAAACGTTATCGGCTTTCTCCAGTATCCCGAAGTCGATGGAGATATTCCGGCAGAATGGGAAGCTCTTGTCGATGAACTGCTTCTCGGCAGGCGTGTTGAACAGCGTCTTCCCCTCGTTAAACTTTCGGATGATGTCCGGGAGGTGTTTTCGAAACGCGTCGATGATGCTGTTCACGTTCCACAGGAAGATGCCCGAGTTCCATACGAACTCGCCGCTATCAACGAACTTCTTTGCCAGGTGATAATCGGGCTTTTCGGTGAATGCCTTCACCTTGTGGATTCCATCTTCCTGCTCCTCACCCGACTGGATGTAGCCATACCCCGTTTCGGGGCGACTCGGTTGTATACCCAGCGTGAGCAATACCGGGTTCTTCTCCACGAAGCTCAACCCCTTTTTGATATCATCCACGAATCGCCCAACGTTCAAGATCAGATGGTCGGAGGGAGCCACCACGATGTTC
>DUPB01000120.1 GCA_012838585.1 Bacteroidales bacterium | reverse complement strand
TCGTATGAAACATACAATATCTTTTAGAAGAATAATATGAGAACAACCATTTACCTGTTAACTATAGCCTTGGTAGCTATTTCATGCCATCAAGGCAAGGCCCAAAAAACGGAGCCTGCAAAGTTGGAGTTTCAAACTTACTCCGATTGGGAAGCCAAGTATGACGGAAGCAGTTTGGATGAAGAG
Source organism: Bacteroidales bacterium (assembly GCA_012838585.1). GTDB lineage: Bacteria > Bacteroidota > Bacteroidia > Bacteroidales > Dysgonomonadaceae > Proteiniphilum. Next base: position 4,408 of record DUPB01000120.1, on the reverse strand, counting down.
TGTTGGGAGTTAACGATTCCCGACTATTTTAAAGAAAATAGTGCCGTGACCGTTCAACTACGTGCATACGAAGAGGAAAACGACCAGCCAAATTCAACCATTGCCTTGATTGACAAAGCGGGGAACTACTTGGTAACCCTATTCGAGCCTACTCAATTTCATCAATTCGCTTTGGAATATGCCACCCTTTCGGTGGGTGATGTTGATGGCAACGGCTTGAAAGATATTAAAATAGACTTCCCGTACATGGGTAACGGGTTGATGGCGTGTGCCATACGAACCATTTATATTTTTCAGGCAGGGGCTAAAACGTTCAACAAAGTTTCTTTCGATAGCTTTGTCTGTCGAGATCATGTCGCGGAGACGGATGTCGATGGCGATGGGAAATGGGAAATAATCGTTCGAACCCTGGAATACATTGATGAGAACAACCACTACTGGGTGGACAATATCTACAAGTACACTCCTGAAGGATTGATATGCGTGAGTAAGGAAAACGGTTATCCCAAAGCCCTGAACGTGAGTGAAAGAAAACCGACCGATGCTGAAATTGTAGCCAGGCATAAAGGGGAGTGGACGGTTGAACAGCCTAAAGGATATCTTTTTTTGAAAAGCAGTAAGTAGGGCAAAAAAAATAAAACAATCGTATGCAACGGAAGATAGTGATTTTTTTACTGCCGATCATGGCATTCATAGTCATGGCACAACAGTGTACTTCACGGCAAGAAGTAAATATTGAAACCCTCTTTTGGATGCTTCCATCAGATGCGCTGCCCGTGTATGTTGACGTGGCCGACAGAGAGGCAACCGAAGCGCTAATGTTGGTTCGTGACCATGAGAACGGCTACCTGGAGCTGGGTGGTGCGCAGTCCATGTGGGAGATGTGCTACTGGAACCTGGAGGATGGACGAAAACTGGTGGCGGTGAACAGCCTCACCGAGCAGGGTTCGGTTATTCGCACGTTCATTTACGGGAAAGGGAAGCTAAAGGAGGAGAGCGGCTACAAGCTGGGTGGGGAGCAAACGTTCGAACTGGAAGATTTCGTGGATGTTTCGCAACTGGAACCCGATCTGCTCATCAGGGCTAAAGAGGCGTTTGACCGAGGAAATTATCACCTCTACTACGGTTTGCCGCGGGAGGGAACCTCGTTAAAGGTGTGGCTCGATGAATACTCGCTGCTGGAAGAGTATGATGCCATTCCTTACGAGGCCCAAAAACAGGTCGTTATAAAATGGGAGGACGAGAAGTGGATTAAACAGTAAAGGCAGCGAAGCTGAACTTTCGCATCAAGCAAGACGAGCAAAAAACGAACTTGTTCGTGTTATGCCGTTGCGAGCGAAAGTGCTGCGAAGCAGAAAGTAGAAAGTATTAAGGAATTAGATAAAAACAAAATAACATGAAAAAAATTTTAACAACTATTACGCTGGCAGCACTGATCATTATTGCCGGCTGTACCGATTTAGACGACATTTACCGCCAGCTGGACGAGCAGAAGGATAAGCTCGCCGCCTTAGAGGCGCGGTTAAGAACTGTAGAGCAATTAATGAACAGTGCCAACTCGGAGATCACCTCCATCAAGGGGCTGATAGACGCCATGAACAAGAAGGTGAGCGTTGTCTCTTACAAGGAGTTGGACGACAAGAGCGGTTACGAGCTCACCATGAGCGATGGCAGCAAAATCACCTTAAAGCACGGTGCCAAAGGGGAAAAGGGCGACCAGGGCGAGAAGGGCGACCAGGGCAAGAAGGGCGACGACGGCCTCACACCCGTGGTCAACGTGAAGCGACATAACGATGGGCTACTCTACTGGACCATTAACGGAGAGTGGCTGTTAGATGCCGATGGCAAAATGGTGCCGGCAGAAGGCAAAAATGGAGAAGATGGCCAGCCCGGCACGCCGGGAGCCGACGGCATCACCCCACTGTTAAGAATTAACTCCGACTTCTACTGGGAGATGAGCCTAGACGTGGGCAAAACGTGGCAACTTGTACAGGATGCCGACGGCAACCCGGTACCGGCGCAAGGTCCCAAGGGCGAGCAGGGCGCACCCGGACAAGACGGCGACGCCAACCTCACCATTACCGAAGTGGGCGAGGTTATTATCATTGTTTACAAAGGCGTTACCTACACCCTGCCCAAGGGTGCACCTGTCATGATGACCCTCACCACCGCCAAAAATGTGGGAGAAAAAATAACATTACGGATTAACGCCTCCCCTGCCGACCAACCCGATATATGGATAGACCTCAACAATAACGACAAGAAGGATGAAGGCGAGGCAGTAACCGTGTTTGGCAGTGATGTAGATTACCTTCTTGGTGCGCAAACCGTAACCGTTTACGGTAAGGTAACGGAGCTACGTTGCATAGAGAACTACCTCACCTCGCTTGATGTAAGCAAGAATACCATGTTGACGCTACTGTCGTGCTACGACAACCAACTCACCTCGCTCGATGTGAGCAAGAATTCCATGTTGACGAGTTTGACATGTCATAGAAACCAGCTTACCTTGCTTGATGTAAGCAACAATACCGCGTTGACGTTTCTGCAGTGCTCCCACAACCAACTGACCTCACTTGATGTCAGCAACAATACCGCGTTGACGCAACTGCACTGCCACGACAACCTACTCACCTCGCTCAAAGTAAGCAATAACACTGCGTTGACGGATCTGCGGTGCTACAGAAACCAACTTGTCTCGCTTGATGTCAGCAAGAATACCGCGTTGACGATCTTGGAGTGTTTTGCCAACCAACTCACCTCGCTTGATGTGAGGTACAACACCGCGTTGACGCATCTGACCTGCCACACCAACCAACTCACCTCGCTTGATGTTAGCAACAATACCGCGTTGACGCATCTGTACTGCTACGGTAACCAACTCACCTCGCTTAATGTTAGCAACAATACCGCGTTGACGTGGCTTGTCTGCTATAGTAATAAAATATCCGGCGATAATATGACCGCGTTGGTTAATAGCCTGCCCATGCGTACGGTAGGTAATGGAGGATTTTCTCTTGTAATCAATCTCAAAGATTCCAATGAACAAAATAAATGCACCGCCGAGCAAGCGGCAGTAGCCATAAGCAAGAACTGGAATGTGCTGGATAGTGATGGTGACCCCTACACCCCGCCGGGCGATACACCCCCGGGAGACCTCAATAACCCGCTCAGTTACGTTGCCGAGTATAACGTGAACCCCGAGGGCGACGGTTTCGTGACCGACCTGACCGCCTGCAAGGTGAGCGGCCACTTCACCTTCGACGAGGCCAATACCAAGTTCACGCCGTCTATCACCATCGGCGGCAAGCAGTACCACCTGCCGAGCATCGAGGAGTGGCGCTCTATCGTGCCGAAGAACTGGAGGCACGTTCGATTCACAGAAACGGAGTCTTATAACGACATCAGCGAGACCGTAACGGTACAGGGCACGAGCATCACGATGAGCAGCGACTTCCGAACCGGGGTAGAGGGCGTCTCCTACGCGCTCCGTTACAAGGGCACCGACCTGGTCTCTGCCTGGAGGTACGAGTACATCAGCGATGGGAACAACACCCGTATGAAGGTAACCTCGCGTAGCCTAAAGGGGCAGACGGGCGTAACGGTGGATGATATCGCGAAACCGGCGTTTTGGAGTGCAAACGCTGATGACGACGTGACCCGCCATTTCCCCGCCAGCGGTTTTTACCGGGAGAGTTCGCTCTACAACGTTGGTATGCTCGGCTACTTCTGGTCGTCATCGCCGTACAGCAGCAGCAACGCGTGTACCATGAGCGTCTGCAGCGGCAACGCGAGCGCGTTCAGCATCTTCCTTCGCGACTACGGCTTGTCCGTGCGCTTGTTCTCCTCGGGAGATTAAGGAAGAAAGAATTGAGTCTTCCCGAAGTCGCTTCGCTTAAATTGGCGGTTATCTGTTAGCTTTTGGCTATTGGCTGTTAGCTTTTCCGCTTCGCTTCAATTGGCTTTTGGCTATTGGCTGTTAGCAGTAAAATTTTCCGTGTAATAATTAGACATCAGACACAAGGCACAAGAACAAAGAGTTAAGAACAATGAACGATGAACAATGAGCAAAGAATAAAGAGCAAAGAAAAAAGAAAAAAGAAAAAAGAAAAAAGAAAAAAGAAAAAAGAACAGGACTTTTATAAGTCAGAAAAGATGAAAGATATGAAGAAAATTTTAATAACCATTACGCTGGCAGCACTGATCATTATTGCCGGCTGTACCGATTTAGACGACATTTACCGGCAGCTTGACGAGCAGAAGAAGGAGCTCGCCACCGTAAAGGAGCTGATAAACGCCATAAACAAAAAGATTAGCGTGGTCTCCTACAAGGAGCTGGACGACAAGAGCGGCTACGAGCTTACCATGAGCGACGGGAGCAAAATCATCCTGAAGCACGGCGCCAAAG